>JBKJRG010000300.1:0-9445 GCA_046594805.1 Opitutaceae bacterium
CTCGAAAACGGCGGGCTTGAGCTGCGGGTAGAGGCCAGCCAGGGCGTGACCCACCATCGATTCCGGGGTCATGCCGTAGCGTGCGAGGCCCTGGCCCTGCGCCTCGACGACGAGGCCGCTCGCATCCAGGCGGCCCACAATCATCGGGAGATTCTCCAGGAGGCCATTCAGCAACTGGCTCTTTTGCTTGTTCGCTTTTTCGGCTTCGATGCGCGCCGTCACATCGATCGAGAAGCCCATGGCGCCGGCGCCGCGCACGCGGTCGAACCGGTAGTAATTGTCGAAATGGCAGGTTTTTCCGCCCTGGTTGATTTTCGAGACGAAGTTCACCGAGCCGCCACCGAGCGCCTGCCGGATGACGGAGGTCGCGTCGGGAAAGAGCGAAAAGATGCTGTCGCCGTTGAGCTGGTTGTCGCGCACGCCGAGGGCGGAGAGGGCCTGGCCGCGCGCCTCGCGGATCGTGCCCTGTTCGTCAATCCGGGCCACGGCGACGGGCAGGGTGGCGAGCATGCCGTTGAGAAATTCGGAGGTCTTGCGCAGCGCCTCTTCCGCATTGATGCGCGTCGTGATGTCGATGGCGGCAATACCCTGGAGATGCCGCCCGCTTTTTTCCACCATGGGAAATGCGCTGATCAGCCAGTGCCGGTTGGCCTGGAAAAAGTGACCGGGGCCACCGGCCGCGGCGGCGTTTTGCTGGAATTTAAGGATGGCCTCGATCGAGAAATGCTCGGCGAAAATCTCGTTTTGAAAAAGCAGTGCGCCGCCATCGTAGATGCACACCGCGCACGGCACGCTGTGCATGAAGAGCTGGAGCTGGGCCTGGCTTTCGCGCAGCGCGGAAAGCATCTGCGCGTGGCTGATCGAATAACGAATGGCCCGCTCGAGCCGGGTCGTGTCCAGCGATCCCTTGCACAGGTAATCCGCGGCCCCGGCCGCGAGCGCCGCCTGGTCGACCTCCGGATTTTCCGAGCCGGTGAGTAGAATAATCGGAATCTCACACTGCTGGCTCTGCAACGTCTGGAGAATTTCCAAGCCGGTCGTCCCCCCGAGCTTGTAGTCGAAAAGCCCGACGTCGAAATCCCCCCGCTTCACGGCCGCGAGGGCGGCGGCCTCGGTGGGCACCCACTCGCTCTGGTATGTGTGGGACAGGCTCTTGCCCAGGAGCATCTTCACGAAGGCAAAATCGTCCTCGTTGTCGTCCAGCACCAGTACTCGCACCACCCGGGAGGGAACCGGCCGCCGGCGACTGATGCCCGACAGAGCAGGGGGAGTCGTGGCGGTCGACAATTCGTCGGTAGTGTTCATGAAGCTCTCTCTGCGCGGGGCGAGGCCGTACGCTGTGCTTCGGTGGTGGCGGGGTCAATTAACCTGCGCGATAACTTTTTCCCGAGGGATCGGCAGGATTGGTTGCCGGGAAATGATCTCACGGCAAGGAGGAGAGACAAGGTGCGGAAGCGTGGATTCACAAGGCAGCTGGACACGGCGGAACCATTCCGAAGCTTTTGCTGAGACGCCGTCTTGCGCAAAGCGCGCGACCTGGATGTCGCGCGGCCGGACCCTACCAGCGGACCGGGGGTGGGACAATCAGGAGAGTGCCTTTACCCATTACCGGAAAAACTCCTAGGCGTTCCCGATGTCAGAGCATCTCGAAACGCCGTGATATGCCCCATGGCCCGTCAAGGGGCGGGCGGGGGTGTGATGGACCGATACTCCGGGCAGGCGGAGGGGTCTATGCGGGGATGATCCCGATTCGAATTTTGTTGAGGCGCCGGGCGTGCAGGCTGGGCCTTGTCGCAGCCGCAGCTTTGGTCGGCGCCAGCTCCGCCGCGGGGGCACCGCGTTTTCGCGGGCCCGTCGCAAAAAACCTCATCCATAATTTCGCCGCCGAAGGCCTCGCCTCGGATTCGCTCCGCCCGAGCGAACGCACCTTTCTCGAGAAGGCGGCCGCGTTGAGTCGGGATGAACTGCGGCTTGCCCGGCTGGCCGTCAGCCAGGCGACGAGCAGCGAGGTGAAGGCGTTCGCTCAACAGATGGCCGGCGACCAGCAGCAAATCAGCGATTCGGTGGATTCGCTGCGGCGGAAAAAAGGCTCCGCGCCTGCCGTCGCTCCCGAGGTGGTTTCCGAAGCGGCGCAAAAACTGGCGCAAAAAACCGGGGCGGATTTCGATCGCGAGTTCGTTCGCGTCGTCGCCGACGTCCACGCCGAAATGGTGATTTTATTCGAACAGTCGATGTCGGACGCGAAGGACACTGATGTCCGCGAATTGCTCGGCTCTTATTTGCCGGTGCTGCGCGATCACCAAAACAAGGTGAACGAGCTGCGCAAAGCGCTCGAATAGCTTTTCGAGCACCACACGTGCGCTTTGTCCCGGGGGCCTTCGACGGAGGGGCGGTTTCCAACCGCCCAAGATCAGTCGACCGATCGAACTTCGGCGGTTGGGAAACCGCCGCTCCCCCACGGGAACAGCCGAATCGTTGAAGCAGAATTGTGGGCCAAGCGCAGGCCCCCAGAATGCGTTTCCTCCCGCCGCCGGGGCCAGCGAGTCGCGGCAAACCGGCACTTTTCCCATCCACGTGGGACAATGGTAATAAGGCATATCCGGCATGTTGCTTAATTCATGGCTTGTCAGGTTTTTCATCCGTCGCGCATCGCGGGCGTACGGTTTTCTCGACCCGGTGAATCTGGTCGGGAAAATCCGCGGCTTCGCGGAGCCATCCGAGTTTGCGGAGCCGCTGGAATTGCTCCGCGCCGGGATGCTTTTTCATGCGCGCGGGCTGGTTAACACCAAGGCGATTCAGAACAACCTCGACTGGGTCTGGCCGTATTGGGTCGAGCGCCAGTTCAACCCGGCCGATGAGTCGTTCATCCCTCGCGCGTTTTCCTTCAGTCACATCAACCTGACGCACCGCAACTGGACGGCGGTCGGTTTGCCGGACGTGCCGTACTATCCGATCGTGGATCCGCGCGGGCTGGTCACTCCGCTCTTCGACGGGTGGTCGCTGGACTTCTGGCTCGTGCCGGAAAAAGGCGGGCCGCTCCTGCCTTCGAAATAGCGCGACTACACGCAGACGCTCTCGCTGCAGGACAACCTGCGGGTCCGGTCGATCGGAGAATGGAAGGGCGCCACGCTGCAAACCGACACGGAACTCTGCCTCCATAATCACGAACCGCACTGCTGCATTGCGGTGAAAGTCTCGGGCCTCCCGGCCGGCCATCTGGCGGTTTCGCTTCGTCCGTACAATCCCGAGGGAATCAGCTTCGTGGAGAAGATCGCGCTCAACCCGGATGGCTGCGGCTGGCTTATCAACGGGCGCAACGGCGTGTTTTTCGATCGGGAGCCCGCGCGCTCCCTCCTTTCGGTTTACCGGGAAGGCGACGCGGCGATTCGGCTGAACGAAGCCTCGGCGGTGAAAGCCGTAAACTGCCCGGTGGGCATGGCCACCGCGGTCGCGCTCTTCGACGTGAACGCGCTGCGCCAACATCCGCTCGACATCCGCGTCCCGATTTACAACGAGCTGGATCCGACCAAGCGGCCGTCGATCACGGTGGCGCCTTCGTGGTCGGAGTCGATGGCGGCGCTGACCCGGTTGCGCCTGGGCGATGCGCGGATCCAAAAGATCACGGACCTCGCGATCGCGAACCTCGTGCTGCATGCGCCGGACGAGGTCTACCCGGGCCCGTACACCTACAAGCGATTCTGGTTTCGCGACGCGGCGTTCATGCTCAATGCGGTGCTGGCCCTGGGCGCGGTCGAGCGCACCCGGCGCGTGCTCCGCCATTTTGCCCCGCGCCAGCGGCGCGACGGTTATTTCCTTTCGCAGGAGGGCGAATGGGATTCCAACGGCGAGGCGATCTGGATGTATCACCGTTTCCTCGCGCTCACGGGCGAGAGCGCGCCGGAAGAATGGCTCAAGGCGATCGAGAAGGGCGCGCGCTGGATCATGCGCAAGCGGCTGCCGGCGAATTCGGGGCGACCGGAGGCGGGGCTGCTGCCCGCGGGCTTCAGTGCCGAGCATCTCGGGCCGAACGATTTTTATTATTGGGACGATTTCTGGGGAGTCGCCGGCCTGCGTTGTGCCGCCGAGTTGCTGCGGGAGCGCGCCCCGCAACTGGCGGAGGAGTGCGGGCGCACGGCGACCGAGTTCCTCCAGACGATCGAGGCCTCGTTCCCGCGTGGGCCGCACCGCCGGTTTCCCGGCGCGATTCCGGCCTCGCCGCTGCGGCGGATGGATTCGGGCGCGGTCGGATCGCTGGTGGCGGATTACCCGCTGCAACTTTTTGCGGCCGGGGATGAGCGCATCGGCAAGACGGCGGATTACCTGCGCGATCACAGCAGCTTCGAGAAGGGTTTTTTCCAGAATATGATTCATTCCGGCATCAACGCCTACCTGACGCTGCACATTGCGCAGATCCGGTTGCGGGCAGGCCAGCCCGAGGTGGCTTGGGAGCTCATGGATCATGTGGCCTCGCTCGCCTCGCCCACCGGCCAGTGGCCGGAGGCAATCCATCCGCGCACGGGCGGCGGTTGCATGGGCGATGGGCAGCATATGTGGGCGGCCGCGGAATGGGTGCTGATGGTGCGAAGCTGTTTTGTGCGCGAGGAAGGCCGGCGTTTGATCGTCGGCTCGGGCCTTCGGCCCGAGTGGTGGCGCGACCAGCCCGCCACGTTTGGGCCCACTCTGACTCCCTTCGGGCCGGTCACGGTGCGGGTGGAATCGGAGAATGGCCGCGCGCGGGTGAGGGTCGAGGGGCAGTGGCGCGGGGTGCGTCCCGAGATTGAGGTCAAGCTGCCCGGCTTGCCGCCGCAGCACCAGACGGCCAGGGTCGCGGTGGAGAACTTTGAGATTTTAACGACATGAAAATTTGCATGATGACCAACACCTACCTGCCGCACGTTGGCGGGGTGGCGCGCTCCGTGAGCACGTTTGCCGAGGAGTTCCAGCGCCAGGGCCACGAGGTGCTGGTGGTGGCGCCGCAGTTCGACGGGAAGCCACTGCCGGCGGCATCCGAAAAGTTCGTCGAGCGGATTCCCTCGCTGCGCAATTTCAACGGCAGCGAATTCTCCGTCCGCCTGCCGCTGGCCGCCTCCCTCTCCGAGCGAATCGATGCTTTCCAGGCGGACATCATGCATGCGCATCACCCCTTCCTGCTGGGCGACACGGCGCTGCGGATCGCGCAGAACAAGAACATCCCGATCATCTTCACCCACCATACGCGGTACGAGGATTACACCCATTACATCCCGTTCTCGGAAACGATGCGCGAGGTCGCGATCGAGCTGCCGACGCATTACGCCAATCTTTGCGATGGCGTCATCGCGCCGAGCGAGAGCATTGCGCGCACCATTCGCAAACGCGGGGTGAAGACGCCCATGACGGTCATACCGACGGGCATCGATGTGCAGGCCTTTGCGACCGCCGATGGCCGCCGTTTTCGCGATAAGCTGGGCATCCCGCCGGATGCGATGGTGATCGGACATGTCGGTCGGCTGGCCCTCGAGAAAAACCTCGGTTATCTCGCGGAGGCAGTCGCGCTTTATCTCAAGTCGGCGCCCGAGTCGCGGTTCCTGCTGGTCGGGGACGGACCGTGGCTTGAACCGCTCCGGCAGGTTTTCGAGCAACACGGCTGCGCCGATCGCCTGATTCTCGCGGGCAAGCGTACGGGCCGCGTGCTGCGCGAGGCCTACCGCGCCATGGACGTTTTTGTTTTCGCCTCCCAGTCCGAGACCCAGGGGATGGTGATTGCCGAGGCGATGGCCGCGGCGGTGCCGGTGGTCGCGCTCAACGCGTCCGGAGTGCGTGAGGTGATGCGTCACGAACAGAATGGACTGATGCTGGCGACGGCGGCACCGGCCGGCGAGTTCGCCGAAGCCATTGCGGTCCTCGCGAAGGACGCTGCGCTCCGAAAAAAATACAGCGCCGGGGCTTCGGTCACGGCCACGGAATTTTCGCGGGAACGGTGCGCCACGCGTGTCCTCGCCTTCTACGACGAAATGCGCCGCGCCACGCGGGCGCGGCGGCTGATGCATCACCTGCACCCGTGGGCCGCGCTGGTCCAGCGGCTCGGTCTGGAATGGGATCTCCTTTCGACCCGCACGCAGACGGTGGCGGCGGCGGTGTTCGGTGATAACACCAAGGCGTCGTAGGCCGAGGTCCCCTGCCCGACGCATGTTCGCGAAAATTGAATCCTACTGGCATAACCTGCGCCGCCGGCTGAGTCGCAGCGAATGGGCGATCAAGCACCTCGGGCTGACCCCGTCCGAGGGTACCAGCGAGGAGCCCGGCCTGTTGATGATTCAAATCGACGGGTTTTCCCGCGAGCAGCTCGAGCGGGCACTGGCCGGCGGACGAATGCCATTTCTGCAGCGGCTGCTCAAGCGCGAGGGTTATGGGCTTCACACCTTTTATCCCGGGCTGCCCACCACCACGCCGGCGGTGCAGGCGGAGCTTTATTACGGCGTCCGCTCGGCGGTGCCGGCGTTCAGCTTCTATGATCGGGCGGCGAAAAAGCTGGGCCGCATGTGGGATCCCGAATGGGCCAAGACCCGCGAGCAGGCGTGCGCCGAGCAGGCGGAGGGCCTGCTCAAGGGCGGCAGTTCCTGGTCGAACATCTACACCGGCGGCGCCGGCCAGTGGGAGAGCCATTTCTGCGCGGCGAGCATCGGCGTGGGTGACATGTGGCGGACCAAGAAAATCCGGAATATTTTTGTCTTCATCGTCCTCAACCTCACGGCCGCATTTCGCATCGCCTGGCTGCTGTTGGTGGAGTTTTGCGTGGGAGTGGTCGACATGGTCCGGGCGATTGCGCGCGGCCGGCGGCCCTACCGCGAATTCCTGCTGCTGGTCTCGCGGGTCTTCGTCGGCGTGGGCCTGCGCGAGCTGCTGACGATCAGCGGGCAAATCGACGTGGCGCGCGGCCTGCCGATTGTGCACATCAACTTCGTCGGCTATGACGAGGAGGCACACGTGCGCGGGCCTGGCTCGCGCCTGGCCCACTACGGCCTGCGGGGCATCGATCGGGCGATCAAGTACATCGCCCGCGCGGCCCATCGTTCCAAGCGGCGCGATTATGCCGTCTGGATATTTTCCGATCACGGGCAGGAGGCCACCCAGCCGCTGCTCGACGTGGAACCAGGCGGGGTCGAGGAGGTGCTGGCGCAATGCCTGGAGATTTCGCGCAAGCACGACGCCGCCTGGCGCGCGCCGGGCGATTCGTGGAAAACCTCCGCCTGGCTTTCCCGCAGCCATTTCAGCCAGGCGCGGCTGGAGCGCCAGCGCGCCGCCGACGCCAAGTCGGTGGAGGAGGAAAAGGATTTCACGGTCGCGGCGATGGGGCCGGTGGGCCACGTGTATTTCACGGAGCCGAAGAGCGACGAACAGCGCCGCGCGCTGGCGCAGCGCCTGGTGACGCAAGGGAAGATCCCCGGGGTGCTCATGCGCAGCCAGGAGGGGCTCGTCACCTGGTTTCATGCGCGCGGCGAGACGCGCGTGCCCGATCAAGTGGCCGCGCTGCTGCCGCACCCCGAGCCGCTGCGCGAGCAGATCGCGCAGGACCTCGCGTACTTTTGCGAGCAGCCCAACGTGGGCGATCTCTGTCTCGTCGGGTGGAGCCCTTGGCGGGACATCCCGATGACTTTCGCGGCGGAGCGCGGCGCGCATGGCGGTTTCGGACCACGCGAGACGCAGGGATTCATGCTGCTGCCGGCGAATACGCCGCTCCCGGAGGGCACCGAGCATTTCATCCGTCCCAGCGCGCTCCGGCTCGCGGCGCTTTCGCACATTGGACGCTGTGCCGAGCCGGCCTGCCGGTTGATGGAGGTCAAACGCAAGGAAGTGCGTTTGATGACCTATAATGTCCACGGCTGCGGCGGCATGGATGGCCGGGTCTCGCCGCGTCGCGTTGCGCGGGTTATTCGTGGTGAGCTGCCGGACATCGTTGCGCTGCAGGAGGTGGACCTGGGCCGGCGGCGTTCGCGGGCCGAGGACCAGGGAGCGATCATTGCCCGCGAATTGGGGATGAATGTGGTCTTCTGCCCCACGGTGACGCGCGGTGAGGAGCACTACGGCCACGCCCTGCTCAGCCGCTGGCCGATCGAAGTCGTCAAGCGGATGCGGCTCCCGCACGATTCTACCAGCTGGTGGCAGGAGCCGCGTGCCGCGATGTGGGCCCGGGTCACCATTGGCGGCCAGGTGATCAACGTCATCACGACGCACCTGGGGCTGGGGCCGAAGGAGCGCGTGTTGCAAATCAAGGCCCTGCTCGGCGAGGAGTGGCTCGGGGGCATTCCGGAGTCGGAGCCGGTCCTGCTTTGCGGCGATTTCAATGCCTTGCCCGGCAGTGCGCCTTACAAGCTGGCGGCGACGCGACTCCGCGACGTCCAGGCCGCGGTGGATGGGTATCGGCCGGTGGCAACCTTCAGTTCGCTTCAGCCGCTGGTGCGGCTGGATCACATCTTCGTCTCGAAGCACTTCACCCGGGAGAAAGTCACCGTCGTCCGGACCGACCTCACGCGGGTTGCTTCCGACCACCTGCCGCTGATGGCGGACCTTCGAGTTGCGAGCGCACCTTCCGATACGTCCACCACGACGCCACAAAAATCAGTGCCGCATAACCCGCCAGCACAGCCAGCCGGGATGCGGTGAGGCTGGCACTCTGGTCGCCGAAAAACACGGTGACGGTGGAGCGGAGGACGTGCAGCGGCAGGCAGCAGAGCAGATAGATGCGGAGCGGGACGCCAATGAGAGGGAGTGTGTAGTTGATCGCCGCGTACGGGGCGCCGGGCAGCAGCACCGCGAGCACGCAGACGCTGGGGTGAGCCCCCGTCGGCAATTGCTCCCGCACCTTGCGCAACCAGCGCCAGCGGTCGAAACGCTCCCGCCAGACCTGGACAATCGCGTAGCTGGCTAAAAGCTGCAGGAGAATGGAGAGCGCCACGAGCGCGAGGCCGAGCTTGCCGCCGAAGCGAATGCCGGCGGCGATGTGCAGAATGCTGGCGGGAAAACCGACCAGCGGGAGGACGACCAATAACGCAAAGGCGACGCTGGCGTTCAGGCCGGCCGCGGCGCGATGGACCGCCTCGACATCCCCATAATGATAGAAGAGCGCCGTAACCGCCCCGACGACCGCGAAGACCAGGATGACCCGCCGCCAGGGAATCTTGGGGAGTGACAGGCGACGCGCCTTGCGCGGCCGCGAGGCGGCGTCGCGGACTGGGCGGGTCGAGCCGGGCTTTTTCACAGTACGTTCGAAGGGCGGGGGGCGGTGATGTTCCCCTCAAAAGCAACGCGCCGCCGAGACGAGCCGGCGGCGCGTGGAAAATCAACCTGCCCGCGCTCAGCGCGTCATGTTGGCTGCCTACTTAACCGTGATGTTGTTGCGCACACTCATGACATTCTGGACGCCCGCGGCGATCGATTCGGCGCGCGCTTTTTGCTCAGCCGTATC
>JBKJRG010000395.1:0-7259 GCA_046594805.1 Opitutaceae bacterium
GGAAAACGGAAACATCCCGGCCGACTGCGCGCCATCGAGATGAAACCACACGCCGCGCTCGCGGCAGAGCCGGGCGATCTCGACGACCGGCATCAGGATTCCGGTCGGAGCCGTCACGTGCGACACCTGAACCACGCGAGTGCGCGCCGTCATCAGCGCCTTGATCCGGGCTACGTTGCCGGCCGGGTCGCGCGGATCGGGCTCGAACACTTTCACTACGATGCCTCGCAGTTTCTCCTGGTTCGCCCAGGGAAACGAGCCGCCGGGATGCGCGTGCGTTTCGAAAATAACTTCGTCACCCGGCGCCAGCTTCAGGCCCGCGGCCACGATCGCGTTGCCCTCGGTGGCGTTGCGCACGAAGGCGATTTCCGCCGGCTCCGCGCCCAGGAACGCCGCCACGGTGGCTCGCGCGCCTTCGAAGAGTCCGTGACCGTGCTCGGACTTTTCCTGGAGCTGCCGCGTGGTCTGGGCGGCGGCGGCCAGCGCGGGAGTCGACGCCGGCCCGAGGCCGCCGGTGTTGAAGTAGGTCAGTTGCGGCGACAACGGATACTGCGCCCGCACCGCCCGCCAGAATGTCTCCGGTTGCCGCGCGTCGAAGGCGGGCAGGGCCACGATGCGCTCCGGCCCCTCGGACGCCCGCAGCGAATTTCCCGTGACGACACCGGCCGCGCCGAGCGCCGCGCGTTGCAGGAATGTTTTTCGATTGATGCTCATGCGCCGGAAAAAATAAGGCGGTGATCCAGCCGGAGCTGGCCGTCGGCAGGCAGAGACTGGGTATGCTCGCGGTGAAAGGCAAACGCGGCGACCGGGTTCTTCGCCCGCACAAACCAATGCACCCCGCCGTCGGGCTGCTCGAAGCGAATCCGGGTGCGGCGCAGCGAACCGTCGTGCTGACAGGACCATTCCATCCAACGCGCCGCGGCGCCATGAACCGCCGCCTCGCCGACGAGGCCCCCTTCCGCTGCAATACCGATCGTCGTGTCGCCATGCTCGTCGAGCAGCTCGCGCGCGCCGCGAAACTGCAGCCCGGTGTAATGCGAGCCCGCCAGCCCGCCCGACGCATGGTAATTGCCCAATAAGATTTCGCGGCCGGTCACGTTGCGCAGTTCGCTGGTCCAGCCGAGCGTCCAGGCGTTTTCGGTCACGCTCGTGTGCAGCACCCGCCGCTCGCGGAGCAGCACCCGCCCGGACCTCAACTCGCACCAGTCGAGCGATTGCTCGAGCCGTTCGGGGGTGAGCGACTCCCACGCGCGGTGCAGCTGCGTCCCGTGGTCGTCGCGCCAAACATAGCCATCCGCCGCGCGGTGGGTCGGGCCGCCCCAGAAATTCACGCCGTTGACGCTCGTGAGCGTCAGGCTCAGCGCATGATGCCAGGGATGATCGTTCGGCCGGAAATTCGTGAGGACATCACCGGCGAGCGAACACACCGGATGCGCATAGGGCCGCGGCGCTTCGTTGGCGGGCGTGGCAGGCGCATAGACATAGCGCCACAGCAGCGCGCCCGCGGCTGTCGCAATTTCGACGTGGCGATCCTTTTCGTGCCGGAGCTGCAATGCCACGCTCATTGCGTGGAGCTGCCCCGAGCCCGGTGAGGGGACGGCACGTCGTCGCGGTTGTTACGTCCGCAGCGCGACGGCATGGCGACAAGCGCCAGCCCTACCCCGGAAATGACCGTTGCGAGCGTCATGGCGCGGGTATCGATACCGACCATTTGCCGCCGGAAAATTCGTGCTGTTCTCCATTCGGCAGCCGCACCCGCACCGGCGTCGACTTCGGCGCCTCGACTTCGAGGTTGAACTTTCCGCCCTCCACGCGCCACGCCACCGCGACTTTGCCGCGCGGCGTGCACACGGCGCCGCTGGCCCGCGTCAACCCGCAGCGATGCGGGGCGATGGCGATCTCCGCAAAGCCCGGCGCCCGCGGCGTGATCCCGAGGATCCGCGTCATGAATTCCAACGCGGGATGGGCGCTCCACGCATGGCAGAGCGAGCGCCAGTAGCTGTTCTCCTCGACGAACGTGGACAGCCCGTACTCCACCGACTCGTGCCAAGGCCCGAGAAACTCCGGCATCCGATCGTAGGCCCCCGCGATGTCCAGGGCGCGGAAGCCCGCGTGCCACCAGAAGAAGGATCCCGGCGCCAGCTTCGGATCGTTCGGGAAACGCTGTAGGATGTGCGCAAGTTCGCGTGGGCCCGCCGCGCCACAGATAATCGCCCAGGCATTGCCGTACTGGCTGATCTCCGGCCCGCCCGGCCGGTCGAAGTAGAGGCCTTCCGCTTCCGACCAAAAGCGCGTGTGCACGGCGCGGCGCAACCTTGCCGCCTCGCGGGAAAATATTTCGGCGTTCTCCGGAACTCCGACCAACCGACAGAGATCCGCCGTCTCATCAAGCGCCACGATGTACTGGGCGGAAATGATGCAGGTCGGCCCCGTGTCGGCGCCCGGCACGACCCCGCGCGGCCACCAGGGACACCAGTCGGTGATGTTCCAGTACGGCAGCTTCGCCGGCAATCCGTCGGAGTCTGCGTGACGCCGAAACCAATCCAGCACGGCCCGAATGCCCGGGAGGAGTTCGCGCGTCGTTGCCAGGTCGCCCGAACAGTAGGTGTAATCGCGGGCGTTCGTGATCCAGTGCAGCGACCACGACGGGATGATCTGCACGAGCCGCGACGGAAAACGACTCTGGGTGAGTCCGTCCGACAGCCGCGACCAATCGAAATGATAAAGTGCCTGCCGGCTCAGCCGGTAATCGCCTGTCGCCAGCATCGCGATCTTCGAGGTGATCATCGTGTCGCCGGCATACTGCATCTGCTCGTAATACGGGCAGTCCTCGAAGGTCTCGTGCGAGCAGAGTTGCATCGTGCGCAGGGCCACGTGCCAGATTTTTTCCAGTTTCGGGTCGGAGCAGGCGAACGGTTCCGGCGGCGCGTAGGGATAAGCGGTGAACCGATGCTGCAGCGCGCGGATTTCCAGCGGCTCCGCGCCCGTGGTGACGCGAACCCCGATGTAGCGGAACGCGCGCCAATGCAGCGGCTCGAATGCCTCCGTCCCAGGCACCGCCGGCGTCCCGCCTGCCTCCGTTCCGGCCGCCGACGCAGGCGCCGCCGTTGCCCCCGCCGGTTCCCAGACATCGCACCACCCAGAGATTTTCCCGCGACGATCGAACGTCCAACCCGTGCTCTCGTCCGCGAAGTGCGAGGCGAGATTCGCGAGCGATTGCCGCCGGCCCAGCAGCTTCGCGCCCGGCGTTTCCCATGGCAGCCGCAAGGCCTCGGCGTAAGTGAGCCGGACGACGCTGCCCGCCCCGCCCTGCGTCTCCAGCCGCGGATAGCCCGTCGTCAGCTCGCCCGCGTCCACGATCGCGTCCACCGTGGAGTGCGGGGGAACGACGACCGTCTTGCCGCGCGCCACCAGCTCCGCCCATCCCGGTGGGGCGGCACCGCCCCCCGGCGAAAAGACGTCGGAGAATCCCCCGGGCCGCGACTCTTCCAGCATCGGAATCAGCCGCGGCATCAAGCCGTAGGGACTGGTCGGATCGCGCCGATTCGCGTAGGTCTCCGCCTTGAACAGCGCCGTCGCGGCTTCCCAGCCAGCATCGTCGAACTCCGGATTGGTCCAATCGCCCGGGAGCAATTTCGAAACCCGGTGCTCGAAGTAACCCTGGTAGCCCTCGAAGGTCGTGTGCTCGTTCTGGAACCGGTACGCGTCATCGATCGCGACCTTCCATTTTTGATCGGTGGAAAGATCCTCCATCACCGTCCCGCCGTCCCCTTCGAGCGCACCGTCCAACACCAGGCCGCCCGCATACGTCATGACCGAGCAGGGTGCGCCGAGGAACGCCGGCCGGTGCGCGACGCGCGACATATCCAGCACCACGGCGGCGAGGACGTTGCGGCCGGCGCGCAAATGCTCCGTCAGATCGAAGGTCTCGTAGAAATGATGGTTCATATCGCCCTTCGCCGGCCCGCGCCCGATCGGGACGCCATTGCAGAAAAATAAATACCGGCTGTCGGCCGACACGTGTACCTCCAGCCGGGCCTTGTCGGCGGCGGGGACCTCAAACACCCGGCGGAAGAGTCGCACCTGGTAGTGCGAAGGAGAGGCCTTGCCCTGTAACGCCGCGCTGTGCGTCCCCTCCGCGGACCAAATCCACGAAGCGCGTTGGGTGAAGGGGGCAGCCATGCAGGGAAAAGCGTCGGGACTCGGGAAACACTCGAGACACCATGTGGGGAATAAGCTGGCCAAGTTGGGACCTTCAATAACCGTTTTCACGTTTTTTCAGCCACCGCATGAAAACAGCTTCCACCCCTCCCCGCTTGGTGATGTGCGCCACGACCTGGTCGATGATTGGCTGGCCAACCCCGAAGCGTGAATGGTCCGGGCGCCGAAAGCTCCGCGCGATCAAGGATGCCGGTTTCGATGGCGTGTGCGCCTTCATCACCCCCGAAATCAAGGCGGGCGCCGATGCGCTCGGGCTGGAACTGATGAGCGGGTTTGACGCGAAGAGCGTGGCCGATGCGCTCCCGCGCCTGCGCGCGCAGCAAGCCCTGGGAGTCCATTTCATCAACATCCAGCTGCTCAATCACGACACGCTGCCGGCCCGCGCTGCGGCCGCCGCCGTCAAGTTGATCCGGGCTTCGCGCCAGCTTGGCCTGGGGGTGCACATCGAAACCCACCGCGACACCTCGACGGAAACACCGGAGAAATTCGATGAAATCGCGCGCCGCTATCGCGCGGCCACCGGCGAGCTGATGCCGGTGACCTGGGATCATTCCCATTTTGCCGTCTCCAAGCACATGCTGCCGGCCGACTACTCGGCACGATTGCTGGTGTGGCCGAAGCTAATTCAGCACTCGCAGATGTTTCATTTGCGCCCCTTCAACAGCCAGCATTGCCAGGTGCCGGTGACCAACGGCCGTGGCGCGCTCACGACGGAATTCGGGGAGTACCTCGCGTTCGTGGAAGACCTTTTTGCCTGCTGGCTCGCGGGCCCGCGGCCGGGCGGAGAGCTGTGGGTCTGCCCGGAGCTGGGCATGAGCCATGGCTATCACGTGAGCACCGATCCGCATGCCTGGCCCGATGCCGTTCGCGCTCGCATGGAAATGCTGGGAGCTTGGCGGCGGGCGCTGGCGCGCTAGAAACTGCGGCGGGGGAAAACTCCCTGAATGGTATTGAAGGTGGGGCTGGTTCTCCGAACCGGCCTGGTTTCCGCGGCATTTCGCGGGGAGTGAGATTCACCCTCGACCCAGGCCGGCTCGGAGAGCCAGACCCACCCCCAAGATGGAGATCGTCTTACACAATCGCCGCAAGATTGCGTTAGGAGCCACCGTTTGCCTAAGCGTTCCGCCCGGTCGCCCTGCAAATGCCGACGTTCCTCTGAAAGCGCTTGCCACCTGCCTGGCTCTTTCATGAAATTTTCAGGTTAGGCAAAAACCCCATGCTGATTACCGAGATTGCCCGCAAGGCACGTGTATCGCCCGCCACGGTGTCGCGGGCCATCAACCAACCGCAGATTGTCGCGCCGGAGAGTCTCGCGCGCATCCGCGAGGTGATGCAGCAGCACAATTACGTGCCCGCGCCCTTGAACCGGCGGCGGGGGCCCAAGACGCGAGCCTCCGAGCAGCGGCGGGTGGGTGTCTGGTTCGTGGGGGCCAAGGGAAACAACTCGAGCCTGAACTGGTTTCAGGATCAGTTGCTGCAGGTTCAATCGACCGACTCGCGTTTCCGGGTCGACCTCCGTGTTTTATTCTCGAATACCCCGGAGGAATTGCCGGCCGCCGTGGCCGCGGAGAAACTGGATGGGCTCATCATTCAAGGGATGGAGCCGACGCCCGGCTGCCTGGCCAAGCTCCGGGACCTCCCCCACGTCTGGTTCATGACGCGTCGCTCGGCCACGTTTGCCGGCGACTACGTCGAGCCCAACAACGAGGAAAACGGCCGGCTGGCGGCGGATTATCTCGCGGATCATGGGCATAAAGCGGTCGCGGTGATCAGCACCGACCCGGAATACAGCGCGATTTCGCGGCGCGTGAATGCCTTTGTCGCGCGGGCCCGGGAGATTGGACTTCCGGTCCACACCATCCTCGGCAAACCGAACCCCGGCGTCAGCTACCTTGAAATTGCGCCGGTGCATGGCGAGAGCGACGCGCTCGTCCGGAATCTCCTCGGCGCCACGCCGCGCGCGACCGGGCTGTACATCCCGGTGGATCATTTTTGCGGCTCGTTCTTCCGCGCCCTGCGCGAGGCCGGCAAGAAACCAGGCCAGGATTTCGAGGTGATCCTCGGCAACTACAACCCGGTCATCTACCACAACCTCGATCATCTGCCCGCGGCGATTGACATCAACCTGACGACCCTCGTCCGGAAAGTCTTCGATCACCTCTTCTGGCGAATCGAGAACCGGTCGGCCCCGGGCCGCATCGGCATCACCGTGTCCCCGTCGCTCATCGCGCGGCCGAACGGCAAAAAGTTACCCACTGAAGGCAACGGCCACAGTTTCCCCTCCTTTTCCGCAGTGAAAACCACGGAATCTCCCAACCCCCACCATAAATGAACCCAGCCATGACCAAACCAGCCACCCGTACCAGGCGCGCCCTGGTGACGACGCTGGCGGCCCTGATCTCGGCCCCCTTTGCGCTCGCGCAAACGGATGCCGCCTCAGTGCGTCGCCTGCAGGAAGAAAACGCCGCGCTTCGCCGGCAGCTAGCCGAAGCCCAGGGGCGTGCCGCTCCCGCTCCTCAACCCGCCCCCATGGCCGCCCCGCGCGCCACGATGGCACCCGCTCCGGGGCCCTCCCCGCTCGGGACGGACGAAGGCATCCAAACGCTTTCCCCTTTCGAGGTGAAGGACGACAAGGACTACGGTTATCTCAAGACCAACGCCGTCACCGCGACGAAGATTGGCATGGAGATCCAGAACATCCCGCTGAACATCTCGGTGATTTCGCGCGAATTCCTGGATGACACCAACGTCCGCTCGCTGACCGATCTTTTCCGCTACTCGGCGGCCTCGGCCGGTGACACGCGTTTCGCCATGCGCGTCCCCGCCAACGAAGCCACCCCGCAGGGCGGCTTCACCATGCGCGGTTTCTCGGTCAACACACTCATGCGCGACGGCATCTTCCGCTACACCGCGTACAGCGTCGATAACGTCGACCGCGTGGAAATCGTGAAGGGCCCGGCCTCGGTCTTCTTCGGCCAGGGCTATCCCGGTGGCGTCATCAACTACATCACCAAGCGCGCCACGTTTGCCAAGACGCC
>JBKJRG010000449.1:0-6425 GCA_046594805.1 Opitutaceae bacterium
GAATCACGATCGCGACGAAACAACAAAGTAGTCCATTTCACAACCTCGCCAACGTATTCCTTCCTGATCTCGTGGCCGATAATATGTGAGCACATTTACGAAAGAGACCACTAAGCCGTCGGACGCAGCCGAACGGGTCAGGTTTGGGGTAAATGCATCCCCTGTTTTCCTTCTAAGAACGCCCCAACCCGCCGCCGGCCTGCGCTTCCGACGTCGAACCGCGACTTTTTTTACGCCCATGAAGTCTTCCGGAGTGTTCGCGTGAGAGCTATTTCTGGCCAGCCGCTTTCCTTCGTCGAAGGGCCAATGACGCCGGCTGACCACCGTGCGTCGGCGACAGCCCCCGCGTCGACTCCGCCCCACCCAATCATCCATTGGGTGCTGCTGGGGGTGTCGATTGCGATTACCGCGGCGATTTGCCTTTGGGCGTCAGAGCGCCGGGAGGTGGGTGTGTTGATATATGGCAGAGTTTCTTACTGGCTGATCCTCGCGTTGATTTGCGTCTGGATATGGCAAGCCTCGCGGTTTCTCGTCGCGCAGCGGTTTAGCCCGGCTTCATTCGTCCGCCGCCATTGGGTGCCGTTGGCCGCGGCCCTGGGGATGACGTTCATGGCGGTGAACTCCGTGCCGTCGCAGTTCCGCGTGTTGAGCGATGAGACCAACCTCCTCGGCGTCTCGCAGTCGATGCTCTATCACAAGACGGCCTTCAACAGCACGCAGCAGAAACGATATTATGGCGCGATGCAGCCGATCAGCTTCGAGTTGGAAAAGCGTCCGCTGGTATTCCCTTTCATCGTGCATCTCGTGCATCTTGTCCGGGGTTATTCTCCGCAAAACGCCTTTGTGCTGAACGCCGGCGTTTACTTCGCGCTGCTGGCGCTCGTGGGTATCGCCGTCAAGACCAACGTGGGGAGCGTTGCAGCGGTTGCCACTATCGTCTTGGTGGGCGCCCATCCCCTTGTAGTCACGACCGCACGCTCCGGCGGGTTCGACCTGCTGGCGACTTTTCTTACGGCGTTATCCTTTGTTCTGGCGTATCTGCATATGCGCGAGCCTTCGCCCAGACGCCTTGCAGTGCTTTTCGCCACCTTGCTGGTTTTCGCGCAGGTGCGCTACGAATCTGCGATCTACATCGTAGTTATCGGCCTCTGCTTGATTATTCTTGGGTATGCGCCCTGGCGATACATCAGCGCGCACATCGGCCTGTATGTTGCAGCGCCGCTGTTGATGCTCCCGCTGTTCGTTCAAAGAATATTAATGCCGCATCCTTACGAAAACGGGCCCGGAGTGGCGGCCTTTGGCTACGAACATTTCCGTAAATTCATCCGCCGGTTCGGGGAGGCCCAACTCGATCTCGGGTTTTTGCAGCCTCACGTGCCGATATTATATTGGCTGGCTGTTCCGGCCCTTATCCTGCTCGCGTTTCGCTTCGTCCGGCGGCGGCGTGCGCCGGAGAGTCGCACCGAATGCCATTGGGTGTTCATGGCGTCCCTTGCCCTCCTGGTGAGCCATGGGCTTGTTTTTTCCTACTACTTCGGCGATTTTACGCACCCGGCGTCGGCTCGTTTCTACCTGAACCTCTCTGTGTTGGTGGCATTGCTGCCGGTGGGGCTGCATCAGTGTCTGCCCGCGCTCATCACGCCTGCCCGCTTGCTGGTCGGAGCGATCGCGCTCGCCGTGCTTTATCATCCCGTAAGCGTGGCGGGCCGCTTTACCGCCACGCAAACGCTGTGGCGCGAGTCGGAGCTCGAGTGGCAATTTCTGGAGCGGCGCGGCGACCCCAATGTGCTCGTCGTGACCTCGCGCCCGGGGCAATTTACCGCCCTGAACTATGGTGCGGTGAATTTCGGTTATGCTCAGGGCAATGCCGCGTCGCTGCTGCTCGAGTTGAGGCGTCGTTTGTATTCCGATATCCTGGTGTTTCAAAGGATCTCTTACGATACGGAGAATCCGGTGCCCGACGATCAGCTCGGATCGATGTTCAGACTTCAGTCCGTCGTCGAACGGCAGAGCTCGGCTACGGAATTCGTGCGAATTTCGCGGGTAGTGCTTTGACGGCGGTGGTGTCTTATTTCCTGAACCGCGCGTCGTCCGCGCTTCCGCCGCTGAGGATATATGCGACCAGATCGCGGAGCTCCTCCGGGTTGAGCGAATTGATCAGGCCGGGCGGCATCATCGACAAGGGATAAGCCTTGCGCGATTTCACGGCCGAAGCCTTCACCTTGGTTTTTTCCTCGGGCATGAACGGATTGGTCATGACGAGCAGCTCGCCATTCTCCTCGCCCACCACGCGGCCCACGAGCGTACTTCCGTCCTGCTGGTCGATTTGCTCGCTGCCATACTGGTCGCTGATCACGTGCGAGGGATCGACGATGTTCTCGAGGAGGTCACGGACGGTGTAACGGTTGCCGGCGCCGCTGAGATCAGGGCCGATGCCGCCGCCCTCGCCGTTGAAGCGATGACAGACCACGCAGGCAGTGGCGGCAAACATCGCCTTGCCCTGCGCGTGACTCCGGCCGCTCAGTTTCGCCGGGATGAGCGCGACGGCATCGTTGACCGTGTACGACCGGCCGGGCCCCTTGGGCGCAACGGCGCCGGCGAGGTAGGCCGGGGCCGCGGGTTTGGAGAGGCTGTCCAACGCCGCCCTTTCAGCCGGCGAAGTCACGGTGGCCAACGACTCGGTGCGGATGTTCTGGATGAACCCGCCAAAGCTGTCTCCGCCTTTCCAGGCGCGCGTGCGCGAGAACCACGAAAAATATTCCACCCGCAGCCTTGGCGTCCAACCCGCGGTGGCGTTGCGCAGCGCGTAGGCATAGGCGATTTGCTGGCGGTCCGGGCGGCTGGCGGAAACACCCTCGACCACCTTGCCGTAACTGTCATTGCGCGCAATCAGCGCCGTGCCGCCGATTTCCTCGGGATTGACGACGATCGGCTCCGACACGCTGAGCAGCGGCACCGCTTTCGACACGACCACAGGCGAGTCGAGGTAGATCAACAGCGACACGAGCTCGCGATTGACCAGCGGATCGACGTGCGGAAAGAGCGGGTCGAGTTTCGTGGCCAGGCGGGCGCATTCCTCGGCGGGCGGCTTGCCCATCCGGGTGAACGCAAGCTGCCAGGCGCGCAGCATTGGCAGGCGCAGCTCGGCCGGCTGCTGCGGCAGCTCGATCCGGCCCAACGCTTCGAGCAGCCGGGGCTGCAGCGACTTGTCCCCGACGCGGGCGAGGGCCAGGAGCGCTTCGATCGCTGCCTGGGGATTCTTTTCGGCGAGCGCGCGGTCCGCCCATTTTCCGGCGGGCTGCCGCTCGATCGCGACCCGCGCCGCGAAGCGGACGAAACGATCGCGGCTCGCCAGATGGGGCCAGGCCTGGTCGATGGCCTCGGGACCGGTGCCCTCGGCATGCAAAACTTCCAGGGAACGGCGCAGCTTCGCGGCCTCGGCGGGCGGCGGCATCGAGGCGGGAGCCGTGCTCTCCCGTCCGGTGTAGGTGACGCGGTAGAGCGCCGATTGCGTGCGCCGCCCGCCGACCGCAAAATACATTGCGCCGTCCTTCGGGTTGATCAGGAGATCGGTCAGCGGGAGCGGCTTGCCGGAGATAAACTCTTCTTTTTGCCCACGGAAACTCGCGCCCTCGGGCGTGAGGTGAATCGCGTAGAGCGTGCCAAAGGTCCAATCGGCCGCGAAAAGCGCGCGCTGGAATTTTGCGGGGAATTTTGCGCCGGTGCCGAAAGTGACGCCGGTGGGCGAACCGGGGCCAAGGTCGTTCGTGGCGGGCAGGCTGTCCGCATAATAGGCCGGCCAGCGCCCCGCGCCGCTGCGCCACCCGTAATCCCCGCCATCCACCGCATGGTTGATCCGGGTCGGCAGGTACCAGGGCGTGCCCTGGTCCCACTCCATGTCGGAGTCGTAGGTGAACAGCTCGCCATTGCGATCGAACGCCATGTCGAACTGGTTGCGGAAGCCGATGGAAAACAACTCGATCGTTTTCCCTTCCGGATCCGTGCGGGCAATGTAGCCGCCGGGCGCGAATTTGTTGCGCGCGTGGCCGCGGGCATCCCACATGCGCGGAAGGAGGTGATCCTCGCCCCACGACACCATGCGGGCCTGCTCCATGTTTTTTGGAAGATCGGTGTGGTTGCCGTTGGCAAAGTAGATCGACTTGCCGTCGGGCGAGAGGACGAGGGCGTGCGTGCCGTGCTCGCCGGAGCCGTTCATGGCGCGGAGAAACTCGATCTTGTCGAACTGGTCGTCGCCATCGGTGTCGCGCACGCGCCAGAGGCCGGATTTGCCGCGCTGCTCGTTGACCATGATGTAGAGGCTGTCGAAGGCGTAGAGCAGCCCGTGGGCGCCGACCTCCATTTTCGGGCCGGCGGGAGCTTTAGTCTTCTTGCCCTCCGCCGCGGGTTCCGCGGGGGCGGCAGCTTCACCGGTCTTGATTGCGGTGAAATCGATCGCGAGGTGCTCGATGGTCGTGCCTGTCGTCGTGCCCACGGGCGGCAGCGTCAGCCGGTAGAGCCCGCCGTATTGATCCGCTGCGATCATCCGGCCCTTGGGATCCAGCGTCAGCGCGACCCACGAGCCTTGGTCGCCCTTGGGCACGGTGTAGAGCAGTTCGACCTTGAAGCCAGGCGCCACCTGCAGGGCGGACGGATCGGTCGCGACCGCGACGGCTGCGATGGCCGCGCGGGCAGACTGGCCGGCGGGAGGTGCCTCGGCCGGGGCGGCATTTTTCGTCGCCTGGGCGGGGAGCGCAACGGGGAGGAGGAGGCAGGCGAGCGTAAGAACGCGCAGAGGGTAGGTGAGCGACATGGGCGGTGAAGGCGGAGAAGAACGAAGGCAGCGTCAGAAGCGCTGCGTGAACGTCACGAAATAGGAGCGCGGTTGGACGGGGACGTATTGCAGCATGGTGTCGCGGCCGGTGGCGGGCAGCGAGGTGTAGCTTTGGCGGTCGCCGGGATTCACGCCCCAGCCGCGCCAGGTCATCACGCCCTGGCTGTCGAAGAGGTTGTTGATGGAGAGGCCGAGGTTGCGCGTGCGCGAGATCGTCCAGCCGGCGTTGAAGTTGAACTGATTGAAGCGCGGGAGGGTGATGACGTTGGCGATGTTTCCGGCGCGTTCGCCCATGTGGCGCCACGAGAGATTCGCGAAGCCGTTGCGCAGGCGGTAGTCGAAGGTGGTGTTGAGGATGAAGTCGGGGTTGTTGTCGGCCTTACGGCCGGAGTAATCGAGGTAGAGGTCGTCGTCGCGGCCGTTGGAGCCGGCGACGAAGACTTTCCAAATCGTATTCTCGGCTTTCTGGGCGGTGAAGACGGAACGAATGCGGAAGCGTTCGGTGAGGCGGAGCTCGCCTTCGAGTTCGAGGCCAAACGTCGTGACCATGTTGTAGATCGGGTCCGGGTAGTAGAGCGTGACACCGTCGGCTTCGGTCGCCTGCGGGTTGCTGTTGATGTTGCCGAGGCGGCTCCAGAACGGCGTGGCGGTGAGCGTGACGCGCGACATTTTCCAGCGATAGCCAAGCTCGATCTGCTCCACGGTCTGCGGCCGCGGGCGGAGGTTATTCAGGCGGAAGACGGAGTTGTAATTGCGGAAGAAGGCGTAGTCCGGGGCCTTCTCGCCATCGGCGAAGCGGACGTAGAAGGAGTTTTCGTTGTTGATGACGACGTTGGTGGCGACGGACCATGAGAAGCTGCGGACATCCTTGTCGAAGAACCACTGCGCGGCGGGATTGGGGACCGTGAAGCGATTGTCGAACATGGTGAGCGGGTTGCCGTCTGCCCCGCCGTAGGTGGGATCCCAGTTGCCGCGGGGATTGAGCGAGCCGGACTGATTGAAGCCTTTGACGCGGAATTTTTCGCCGCGGAAGCCCCAGTCGATGCCCCAGCGCTGATTGATGTCCCACTTGTGGCCAAAAAAGTAGGCGAACTGGCGGGCGATGCCGAGGTCGCGGGTGTAACCGTTGCCGAGCGACGTGAAGCCTTCGGGATTAGTGAGGAGGACGGGGCGGCCGTTCCAGTCGGCGACAGCGGCGAGGGCGGCGGCAGGAGTGCCGGCGGGCGCAGTCGCGGCCGTGGCGGGGATCCACGTGATGGCGAGGGGCTCGGGCTGCTCCGTCAACGGCGAGGCGGTGCGGCCGCCGCTGGTCTGGCGATCTGAGATGTCCGCGTAACCGAAGTAGCCGCCCGCGGTGAAGGAGTGGCTGCCCCACTTCTTCGTGATGGAGAGGCGCTCCATGATTTCGTCCATGTGCTCGTTGGCCACGCGGCCGGTGTTGGTCCACAAGGCGCTGGGCACGATCTGGCCGTTGGGGAGGTTGGCAAAGCGCACGACCTGGCCGGCATTGAGCAGGGCGTTGGCGTTGACGGTGTAGTTGCCGTTGGAGGTGACCTCGGCCAGGACGGCGCCAGTCTTGCGCTCGGCGAAGCGG
>JBKJRG010000461.1:0-3022 GCA_046594805.1 Opitutaceae bacterium
TTCTCGGCGCGGCGCGCGGGGCGGCGATGGCGGCGGCCGCGCTGCGGGAGCGGCCGGTATTCGAGTATGCGCCGCTCCGCGTGAAACAGGCGGTGGTCGGTGCCGGTCGCGCGAGCAAGGAGCAGATGGCGCGGACCGTGATGGCGCTGCTGGGACACGCCCGCATGCTGGCACCGGACGAAGCGGATGCGGCGGGGGTGGCGCTATGTCACGCGTTTACCTGGCGGGGGTGAGGGGCGGGTGTTGCGGAGTCGGGGCGTGTGGGGTGTTGGGTCACGCCCTCCGCGACGGCATGGCGACAAGCGCCAGCCCAAACAATGGGTAACTGCGACGGGCGTCCGACCTATCCCGCGCATCTTACCCCAACACCGTCTTCAGCACCTTGCCCAAATCGGTCACGCGATACGGCTTCGTCAGGTAGCCGCAGAAACCGCGGTCGAGGAACTCCCGGGCCATCTCGTCGTTGTCGTAGCCGCTCGCCACAATGGCGCGCACTTCGGGATCCAGCTGCTTCAGCTCGGCGAAGCATTCTTCGCCCCCCATGCCGCCGACGACGGTCAGGTCCATGATCACGGCGTCGTAGGGACGGCCAATGTTCTGGTAGCGCTTGTAGAGTGCGATGGCTTCCTCGCCATTCTTCGCGAGGTCGAATTTGTAGTCGAGGCTTTGCAGCATGGTCGCCGTCAGCGCGGAAATCTTCGCGTCGTCGTCCATGAATAGGACGCGGCCGGTGCCAAACCGCAGCGACGCCGCCTTCCGCGCCTGTATTTCCACCGGCTTGTCCGCTTTCGGCAGGTAGACGGTGAAGGCCGTGCCGACGCCGACCTGCGTATCGAGCCCAATCTGGCCGCCGTGTTTGCGCACGATGGAGAGCACAGTCGCGAGGCCGAGGCCGGTGCCGTGCTTCTTGGTGGTGAAAAAGGGATCGAAGATTTTCTCGACGTGCTCGGGTTTTATGCCGCTCCCGTTGTCCCGCACTTCGAACTCCACGTACTCGCCCGGGGGCAGCATTGGCACCTGGTTTTCCGCGAGAATGGTGTTGAAGGCGCGGATTTGCAGCCGCGCCCGATGCGGGGGCGGCGGCATCGCCTGGAGCGCATTGACCATGAGATTTTGAAAGACCTGCAGCATCTGCGCGCGGTCCACCAACACGGGCTCGGTGCCGGCTGGCACGTCGAGGGTCAGCTCGGCGGTCGACGCCGCGGCCGCGATCTTGATGGTGTCTTCGAGGATTTCCCGGCCGTCGCACACCGTATGGGTGCCCACGCCGCCCTTGGCGAAGGAAAGGAGCTGCTTCGTCAGGCCTTTCGCCGTCATGCACGCCTTCTCGGCGTCGCCGAGCGAAGTGTAATCGCGGTTGTCCTTGGCGAGCGAGATGGCGCCCAGGATCGTGGTGAGGAGATTATTGAAATCGTGGGCAATGCCGCCCGCGAGCAGCCCGAGGGATTCGAAGCGATTGGCCCTCACCAGTTCTTCCGGCGAGAGGGTCATCTCGTCCGGGTTGCGGAAAATGATCGCGGCGCCGCGAGGTTTGCCATCCGGACCCAGGGCGGCCCGGGCCGTCCAGACGATCGGGAGGGCGGCCTCGCCTTCGACCGGCGAACTCAAGGCATCGTCGCTGATCAACGGCAGCGGATTGTCGGCGGACAAGGCCCGCTCGACCGGATCGTCGCCCGGCCGGCCGCTCTGGCGGTTGACCAGCCGGAAGACGTCGCCGAGCTTTTGGCCGCGCGCCTGTTCCGGCAGCAGGTGCAGCAGGCGGGCGGCGGTGGGATTGGCGAAGATGATCTTGCCCGCGGCGTCGGTGATGATCACCGCCTCGGCCAGCGCGCCGAATGCCTCCGTGGTAAGGAGGGCCGGCAAGGCCCCTTCCTCATGCAGCGCCGCGGCCGGCAGCGCGCAGACGAAGCCCACCACGCGCGTGAGCTCGCGTTTGCGGGTGACGGCCCGATGGACGCCGAGGAGCACGGGCACGGGGCGGCCGTCGCGGGCCTGAAGTCGCACGACCTCGACGAAGGAATTCTGGCCGACCGCGCGCGAGAGCAGCCACTCTTCGACGCCGACCGAAGCCTCTTCCGGAGGCAGGGCCGCCGCGAACGAGGCAGGCTCGGCCGCCAGCGTGCCTTCCTCATGCCCCAGTAGTTTTTCCCAAGCCGGGGAAAACCAGAATGATTTTCCGCTGAAATCCAGCTCGAAGGCCGCCAGCGGACCGGCGCCGCTCAAATCCTGCAGCCGGGCATCGTTCGCGACCAGACTATCCTCGAGCTCCTTGCGATCCGTGACATCGAGATGAAGTCCCAGCACGCGCTCCAGCTCGCCCGTGGCGTTGAACAACTGGACGCCGGTGCACTGAATCCACACCCAGTGGCCCCGCTGGTGTTTCATCCGAAACTCCACGCTGAACGGCCGCGAACCAACCGTGGGCTTCCTCCCTACTTTGTCCGGCGCCGCCGCGGAATCGTCGGGGTGGATGAGCTGGTGCCAGGTGTGGACGGTGTCGGCCAGTTCCGCCCCGGTGTAGCCGAGCATTTTTTTCCACGACGGAGAATAGTGGCACCGTCCGCCCGCCAGGTTCAGATCGAAAAATCCCAGTGAGCTTTTCTCCGCCAGAAGCTTGAAGGCCGCTGAAGAGTCGTCCGCGCCTTCCTTCGCGACAGGCGTCAGAGCCACTGCCGGCGGCTGGGCAGTGGCGATGTAGCCCGGCGCACCGCCCGTGACCTTTTCCAGCCGGATTCGGACGGCCCGGGGCGCGCCCTCGCGCGGCTGCGCGCTCAAGTCTGTGAACCGGTCAAGCGCACTGGCCAGCAGGACGTCCCATTGCGCCTCGAGGAAATCCGGATCGCTGGACGTGACCTCAAAAGCGAATTGCGCGGCAAAATGCTCCCCAATCAGCTCCTGTTCGCCGACCTGCCAGAGTTTGCGTGCCGAAGAGTTTGCCGACGTGATTTTACCTGCGGCATCCAGCACGAGCACGGCACAGAAATCGCCGCTGGAGTCGCGGGCGGGGGGCATTTTGGAGGCT
>JBKJRG010000536.1:0-6142 GCA_046594805.1 Opitutaceae bacterium
AAACGCCTTTACCGTAGGTCAGCGCGCTTGCGCGCGCCAAACCGCGCTCGCAAGCGAGCTGGCCTACATTTACGCGGCCAAAACGAAAGACCGTGCGCCTGCCGCTACGCGCGCGCCATTTCGCTTGAGGACGACGCTCCGTCCTGCCGCACTCGCGCACCCCATGGCCCATCCCGACGGTTCTCCGCCGAGCCAGATCGCCAACCCTCCCGTCGAGGCCAAGCACCTGCGCGAGATCACGCCGCTGCAATGGCGCTCCGGGATAGCGGCATGGCTTGGCTGGCTGTTCGACGGGCTGGAGCTCCATCTCTACACCCTGATCGCGACGCCGCTGGTGATGCAGCTCCTGCACGCCACCAGCTCCGCCGATCCGGCCGTGAAGGAGAAGAGTGCCTACATCCAGGCATCCTTTCTGATCGGCTGGGCGCTGGGTGGCGCATTCTTCGGCCGGCTGGGCGACAAGCTGGGTCGCAGCCGGACCCTGGCATTAACCGTCCTCACGTATGCGTGTTTCACGGGCCTGTGCGCGTTCGCCCAGACCTGGTGGCAGCTGATGATTTTTCGTTTCATTGCGGCGCTGGGGATCGGGGGCGAGTGGGCCATCGGCGCTTCACTGCTCGCGGAAACCTGGCCACGGGCCTGGCGCCCCTGGCTGGCGGCGGTGCTGCAAACCGGGGTGAACATCGGTGTGCTCCTCGGCGCCGTCGCGGTCGGACTGCTTACCTGGGTGCTTCCTCCAGGGTCGGAACGTTGGGTTTTCCTAATCGGCGTGCTGCCGGCGTTGCTGGTCTATTTTATCCGACGGCATGTGCCCGAGCCGGAGACCTGGCAGCGCGCGGAAGCGTCGGTGCAGAAACAGCCCGGCGCGCGGGACCTCTTCCGCGGCCGGATTCTTTCCACCACGCTGCGCACCACCCTGGTCTGCGCGTTGGGCTTGTCCGCCTGGTGGCTCTTCCTGTTCTGGCATCCGCAGCATTTCCGACGACTGCTCGCAGCCGAGGGCGCGACGCCGGGCGAGATAACCCGGCTCGTGACGGCGGCGTTCTTCACGGTCAACCTGGTTTCGATCGTCGGAAATTTCTTCGGCGGCTGGCTCGCGCAAAAATTCGGGAATCGACGCGCCATCACGGTGATGTTTGCCGGCCTCGGGTTCGGCATCGTGGGCGCGTTCATGGTGCCGCGCGGCTTCAGCGAACTGGCCTGGTTCTGGTGTCCGCTGGTGGGCTTTTTCTCCGGGGTGTTCGGATTGTTCACCATGTACCTGCCGCCGCTCTTCCCCACCCTGCTGCGGACCAGCGGCGCCGGTTTCTGCTACAACATCGGCCGGATCGCCGCGGGCGTCGCCTCGGTGGTGTTCGGGCTCTACGCGCCGCCCGGTGATTTCCGCGGCGCGCTGCTGTGGTCGAGCTCACTCGGGCTCGCCGCCGCGGTGGCCGCCTGCTGGCTGCCGACGCGCACACACGAAGACGAGGCGACGTAGGGCCATCAATTTGGTAGGGCTGGCGCTTGCCGCCATGCCGTCGCGGAGTGCAACCCGAAAACTTCCCGTTTCGGCAATCAAACCGCAGGCGCGAAAACAAGGTATTCGCCCGTCCACCGCGCAACGGCGTGGCGGCAAGCGCCAGCCCTACCCAGCGGCGGCTGCGCCAGCCGGCCAGATTCAAACCACCGCAACCACAGACTTGATCACACCGGTCTCCGGCTTGAGCCACGCGGGGAACACCGCGATCATGTCATCGAACTGACTGCGATGCGTGATCCACGGCGCGGTGTCGATCGTGCCGTCCTCAATCAGCTTGATGATCCGGACAAAATCACGTGAGAGGGCGTTGCGGGATCCGCAGACCGTCAACTCCCGGCGGTGCAGCGTCGGCGAAGGCGGGAAGGAAACTTCCTGCTGCGTGATGCCCACGAACACCAGCCGGCCGCCAAACGCGCAGTAGTTCAGCGCGTGGCCCATGGATTTATGATTGCCAGTGGCGTCAATCACCACGTCGGCGAGCTGGCCGTGGGTGATTTCGGTCAGCGTCTTCAGCTCGGACTCGTCGCCCCTGGCCGTGATGGTGTGGTCGACGTGCATCCGGCTTTTGCAGAACGCGAGCCGCGCTTCGTTCGTGTCCATGACGATGGATTTGGCGCCCGCCACCTTGACGAACTCGATCGCCGAAAGCCCGATGGGGCCGGCGCCGATGATCAGCACATGGTCTCCCGCCTTCACGCCGCCGCGATCCACCGCGTGGCAGCCGATCGCCAGGGTTTCCACCAACGCCAGCTGATCGAACGTGAGCTTTCGGGAAACGTGGAGCTTGGCAGCCGGGAGGAGCATCCGTTCGCACATGCCGCCGTCGCACATCACGCCGAGCGTCTGGTTGGTTTCGCAGCAGTTGGTCAGCCCGCGACGACAGGAATAACAATGACCGCAATTGATGTAGGGCTCGACGGAGCAGCGATCGCCCGGCAGCACATTCGTCACCCCCGGGCCCACGGCGAGGACTTCCACCCCGAGCTCATGGCCGGGGATCCGCGGGTAGGAGTAGAAGGGCATCTTGCCGAGGTAGCCGGCGTAATCCGTGCCACAGATCCCGACGCGGTGAATCCGGAGCAGCGCCTGGCCGCGTTCCGGAGCGGCGGGCTCGGGCACGTCGATCGCGCGAAAGGATTGGGGGCGGACGAGCTGGAGGGCTTTCATGAAGGAAGAGGAAAGGTGCGCAGGCGTCCCGCCTGCATCCGGCGGTCGGCCGGCGGGACGCCTGCGCTACTCGGAAACCGAATCTGGAACGAGTTCACGGCAGCGCGAACTCAATTGTTTTCGGGCAGGCCTTCGCGGTGGCCGATATTCTTCACGGGGGCGAAAATCGACTGCACTTCCGCCAGCAACTGCGCGTCAATCGGCTCCGCCGCCCATTTGGCCCAATTCCGGATGTTGTTCGGATTGGCGCTGCCGGCGACGGTTGTCGCGATGCCGGGGTTTGCGAGCGAGAATTGCAGGGCGAGCTTCGCAATGTCGACTCCGCGGCCGGCGCAGTGGGCCGCCGCCTGCCGCGCCGCGTCCTTCACCGTCTCCGGCTCCTTCAACCACGCGGGCAGCGGGGCGTTCGTGAGCAGACGCGCGCTGAACGGACCGGCGTTCATCGCGCCCACGCCCTTGGTCTTCAGGTAAGGCACGGCCTCATCGGCGAAGCGCGTGTTTTGCAGCGTATATTGGTTGTAGCTCAGCACACAGTCCACCGTCGTTTGCTCGAGGATGTACGGAAAAATCTTCATCGGGTAACCGCTGAACCCGATGTACCGCACCTTGCCGGCTTGCTGGATTTTTCGGAGCGCCGGGATGGTTTCGTCGACGATCTGCTGCAGCGGGACGAACTCAATGTCGTGGCAGAGCACGATGTCGAGGTGGGCGGTGCCGAGCCGGTGCAGGGAAACATCCACGCTCTCCGCCACCCGTTTCGCCGAAAAATCGAAATGCGCCAGGTCGTACCGGCCCAACTTGGTGCAGAGCGTGTAACTGTCGCGCGGCACACCCTTCAACGCCACGCCCAGGAGCACTTCGCTCATGCCCCGGCCATAAAACGGCGAGGTGTCGATCAAGGTCAGGCCGCAGTCCAGGGCGACGCGGACGCTGGCGAGAACTTCATCGAGCGTGACGCTGCGAAACTCGGCGCCGAGCGAGCTGGCGCCAAAGCTCAGGATGGGAACGTGCAGGTCGGTCTGGCCGAGTCGGCGGGTTTGCATGCTGGTGACGGTAAAGTTGACCCATCCACTTGCTCACGCTCGTGGCTACATCAGTCGGTGCGGCAGCCCATCGTGAGGAGGACATTTCCCCACAACGCCTGGTCGGCGGTCTGGATGGTGAGCACGTGATCGGGACTTTCGACCTGGCGGTAGAAGTCCCATTTCAAGATCGGATCGAGCGTGAGCGTCGCCCCGGCCTCGGCGATGACGGCGCGGTATTCATTCCACACCGGCGGCTCGCCCTTTTGCGCATAGGGATCGTCCGGCGGGATTCCCATCGTGTTGAGCTGATCGATTGGGACCACTCCGAGCAGCGCGCGGAGCACCTGGGCGACCGTGACCACGCCCGGCGCAAGGTTGAGGCAGACCAGCTCCGCATGCGGCCCGTGCTTGGTCGAGGCGGGATAGTTGCCGTCGGCGATGAGGATCTTTGCGTGGTGGCCGGCGCGGGCGAGCACGCGCAGGATCTCCGGATGCGTCAGCGAGGTTTTGAGCATGAAAGAAAGGGATCGGCTGGTTTGGATTCTAAATGGGGATGCGGCGCCCTCGCCGCGTTTCGTTCGATCCCCGGGGCGAGGGCGCCCCGGCCCCACTCGGAATAGACCGCACGAGATTCATCAGGTGGGAAATGCTTCGGCTAGGACAGTCCGGTGTGCGCGCGAAAGGCCGCCATCGTCTGGCGCGCGGCGGCATTGCTGTCGGGCAGCGGCAGGATCTCGGCCGAAAGAAATCCCTGGTAGTCGATCGCCCGGAGCGCCGCGACGATCGGCGCGACATCGGTGTGCCCGAAACCGATCGCGCGGCGATTGGAATCCGCGAAGTGCACATGCCCCACCAGCGGGCCCGCTTCGCGCAACGCCGCGGCGAGATCGGTTTCCTCGATGTTCATGTGATAGAGGTCGGCGAGGACGCGGAGGTTTTTTCCCGGCAGCGTGCGCAGCCAGCCCGCGGCGTCGCCGATCCGGTTGAAGAGATTGGTTTCGTAGCGATTCAGCGGCTCGTAGAGCAGCGGGACGCCATGTCGTGCCGCCTGCGCACCGAGTTCATCCAAGGCTTCACCGAGCCAGCCGAGCGCGTGCTCGCGCGTGCTCGTGCCTTCCCAGCGACCTTGCATCGAGCCGATGATCGCCGGCGCGCCAAAGCTTCCCGCCAGATCGACGATGGCCCGGATGAATTCGCGTGCTTCCCGGCGGACCGCTGCGTCGGCGTGCGTCAGGGTCAGCTTGCGCACCAGCCAGCCACCGCCCGTGCCGAACGCGGCCACCCGGAGCTTGAACCGGTCCAGCAAGGCGCGCAGCGCCACCGCATCGAATTCGGCGGCACTGACCGGGAAAATCTCCAAGCCGTCGAAGCCCAGCCGGGCCGCCTCGGCGGCGGCGGCCGGCAGTCCGTCCCAAAAGACGAATGGCCCACCTTTCGCTGCGGGGACCAACGATACGGTGATGGCGGAACGCATCGGGCCGACGCAGCGCAGCGGGCGGGCGCGTTATTTGGTCGCGACTGGACGCACGGCCGCACGGTCCGCCGTCAACTCTCCGGCTTTCGGCGACGGCAGGGTAACGCGGCCCGTGGCGGCCCATTCCGTACCGCGCAGGAAAGTCACTTGGAATCCGAGTCCGTTGACCGCCTCGACCGCGTGACCCAGCGTGGTGTGAAAGACGCGGCCTTTGCCATAAGGCAGGATCATCAGCATCGGCTCCTGCTCGTTCGTCCGGTCGGACAGCGCCGAGGCGAGCACGGTGACGTTTTCCGCCGGGCCGCGCAGCCCATGGTAAAGTTCATCCTTTGAGTGCAGCCACTTCGCCGGCAGCCCACGCATGATGGGATGATCGGCAACCTGGGTCTCCACCGCGAATTCATGCTGCGGGCCATGACCGCCACCGGGACCCGCCACTGGATCCTTGGCCCACCCCATGTTCCGCAGACGGAGGTACGGGCCGGACTTCTCGTTCCGCCCGCCCCACCCGCCGATCCCGATCATTTCGTTATACTCCGGCCACTCGGGGAACGCGTTGTTGGCGGCGTGATAGGAAACAAACCCGCCGCCGTTCTTCACAAACTCGACGAAGTCGCCGCGCACGGCATCAGGCCAGGACTCGCCGTTGTAATTCGATACAACGACGGCGTAGTCGCGGAAGCGCGGGCGCCATTGAGCCCATTGCGCCGGGCTGCGCGCTTTATGGGCCGAATCATCGGCCGCGTGTTTTTTCAACGCCGCTTCGTGCGCAGTTTTCTGGGCGGGCGTCGCTTCCTTGCCCAGCCGCGGGGACATGGGCGCTGCCGGCGGCGTGGTGGAGACGTCCACCGTAAAACGGCCCGAATCCTCGAGGATCCGCTTCAGCATCGGAGTGGTGGTCGCCCAGGCATGGTTGTTCTGGCCGTCGACAATCAGCACCTTGATCTTGGCACC
>JBKJRG010000545.1:0-6158 GCA_046594805.1 Opitutaceae bacterium
CGGAAATCTGGCCGTCCACTCCGGGCAATCCTGACGGCATCCGGACCGAAAAGTCCCCGCGGCGGAGACTGGAAAGGGCATTGGCGAGCTGGCGCTTGTCGAGACGCGACGGCAGAGTGATGAGTGAAACCATGGGAACGTGGGATTTTTTGCTGGGATGAAACGGGCTGGGAAAACCCGCTCGGGCGACACGTGGCCTCCCTCGACGAGCTGGTCCGATTTCGCTGGATGGAAAGGAGCGAGGAACCGTTTCCCCGCCGATGAAAACAAACCCGCAGGCAGAGGTAGCGGGAAGGCATTTGTGGCTGGAGAACTACCGCCCGTTTCTTGGGATTTTTGCCGTGGCCTTATCGGGAAAATCCCGATGGGGCGTGCGACGGGTTGCCTAGGGCGGAAACCCCTCCCCGGGGACCAGTCACTTACGAACTCGAGACCACGGCCGCCGCCGCCACGGCCAGAATAAGTTGGGAGTGGCTGCGGCATCCTTGCCGCAGATCCTGCGGCAAGATGCCGCAGCCACGTCGGAGCAGGCGGGACGCCTGCGCTACCTTTACTCAGTAATTCGGCCAGATTCCGGGCGTGACCAGCTCGACGAGATGCCGGTCCCGGTCGCGAAAATAGACGCTGCGGCCGCCGCGCTCCCATTGCGTCTCGCTCTCAATCGCGACACCATGCGCCTGCAGTCGCGTGCACCACGGATCGTAATCCGCCGCCGCGATGGCAAAGGCAATGTGGTGCGGCCCGTGGCCATCGTGCGGCGGAATCACCCCGCCACTCGGCACCGGTTGCGGTTCCAGGGTGCCACCGCGCTTGAAGAGCAACAACACGCGCCCCGCCCCTGCGTCGAACGCCTGGAAGCGATCCCCATCGGTCCGCATGGGCGAAAGTCCGAGCACCTTTTGGTAAAACGCCACCGCCGCGGCCAAATCGTCAGTGTAGAGAATCGTTTCGACCACCCCGTTGATCGCCGGCGCGCCAGGAGTCTTCATGGGCACCAGACCGTCGATTTCTCCCGCCGGATCAATCCAACAAAAAGGGGTAGCCACAGGCTTCCCTGCCTGTGGTTGGGCGGCAGGCACGGACGCCTGCCGCTACGCCTGCAACCCCCGGGGAGACTCACCCGTATCAGTAACATGAGCCACCTCTGCCTCCTCTTCCTCGCCGCTTCGACTGTGCCCGGGACCCCGGCCATGGCCGGCGCCGATCCGCGGGTGCAGGCGGGCCTCGCCGCCGAAGTGCAGCTCGACTCGCGTCGGGCATTGGAGCTCTTCCTCGCGGCCGAGTCGTCGCGGCCGAACGACTCGGTCCTGTTGCAAAAAATCGCCCGCCAGTATTCGGACTTGTGTGTCGACCTGCCGACCCTGGCGGAGCGCAAGGCCACCGCCGAGCGGGCGCTCGCGTATGCCCGCCGCGCCGTCGCGCTCGCACCGAACAGCGCCGTCAACGCCCTCTCCGTGGCGATTTGCCACGGCAAGCTCGCGTTGTACTCCGAGGGTGAGGCAAAGGTCGCGCATTCCCGCCTCGTGAAGTCCGAAGCGGAACGTGCGCTCGCCCTGGATCCAAATTACGCCTGGGCGCACCACGTGCTCGGCCGCTGGCACCATGAAGTGAGCGGGCTGGGCGTGGCGACGCGGGTGTTCGTGCGCGTATTTCACGGTGGCCTGGCGGAGGCCTCCAACGCGGCTGCGATCAAACATCTTTCCCGCGCGGTGGAACTGGAACCGGAGGAGCTCTCGCATCATCTTGAGCTCGGTTTCGCGCTCCTCGCGGGCGGCCAGGGCGAAAGGGCGCGCGCCGCCTTCGCCCACGGCTTGAGCATGCCTTCGCGCGCCAAACATGACTACACCGCGAAGGAGCGGGCCCGCGCCGCGCTGGCAAAACTCACCGCCAGCTCGGTGAACTAGCCAGCCGGCGCACCCGGCAACGAATGGCCGCGGGCGCACCACCCGCGGCCATTTCTCGCGCCCGCGTTCCGCGTTCCGAGTAGCCGCGAGCATGAGCCAGAGGACCGCGCCCCCTCCACTCGCTCACGCTCGTGGCTACCCCCGACGCCGGCGCCGAAGCGTTTCACTGCTTCGCAGCGTCCGCCGGCTTCATCTCCGCGATGGGCGGCGGCGCCTCCGAGGGCGGCCGGGCTTTCCCGTCAAAAGTATTCGGCTCCATGATTTCGACCCGCGTGCCATCGACGTCGTAGTAGTTAATCTGCCGCTTGCCGTTGATGCCCGCTTTCATCTCGGTGGGCGGCTTGCTGCCTTCGGGATATTTCCGCGTGGCCAGCAGCGCGCCCGCTTGCGCGACGTCCGGCACCTCGAGACAGATGTGATGCATCGTCCGCAGCCGATCCGTGGTGGGATATTTTTCGTAGAGCATGAACTCCACGTAGTCCTCGCCTTCCGGCACGCGCAGGTTGACCCAGTTGAGCGTCTGCCCGCCCGAACTGCCGCGCCAGGTTTCCTTGAAACCAAGGATGTCGCCGTAGAATTTCAACGACGCCGCGAGCTCACCGACCATCACGCCGACATGGCTCATGCGTTTCGCGATCCGGGTGTCCGGCAGAAATTTTCCTTTTTCGCGCATCGTCCATCCGTCGGGCATGTACTGCACAATCTCGACGCCATTCCCGGCGGGATCCTTAATTGTGAAATTCCGGTTGCCGATCTTTCCGACCGGCGTCGCGGGCGGCAAACCGGCCACCCCTCTGGCCTGAAGATAAAGCCGCATCGCCTCGGCATCTTCGACCTCGAGGGCAATGTGGTAGAGCCGGTCCGCGTCGCGCGCGACTTCCGAGCCGGGAAAAAGCTCAACGCTCTGGCGGTCGTTGATCTTGATCCAGATGAGTTCCTCCCCGGGATTCTTGCGCGGAATCGAATACGGCGACTGAAAGCCGAGGAAGCCCTCGTAGAACGCCCGCGCCTTCGCCATGTCGCTGACGTAGAAAGCGGCGTGAGAGATGCCGGTGATCTTGGGTCGCCGCGGCTCCGCCGCGAAGCTCACGGCCGCGCACAAAGGCAGCAGAACAACGAATCGAAGAAGTTTCATGGCTTGATGGGAGTGATGGGTGTTTGAGGTGGAGTGCGTGGCCCTCAGGGATTCGCCGCCACGGCCGATGAGGGTGGACGGTTGTCCCGCATCAACGCGACAATTTCATTTGGCTCCAGCCCGCGGTCCGCGATGAACAATTCATCCAGCTCCCCGCGAAATCGACGGCCTTCCTGTTTGTTGCCGGTCAGCCGATAGCCCAGCCAGGAGGGCAAGGGTCCGCGGCACTGCGCAGGGCCGCAACGAATGTTCCCAAATGCGAGGGACAGTCCAACCCTTCAAGCGAAGAGTGCGGTTCACGCGTCGGTCACGAGCCCGATTACGAGCCATCTTGGAATCCCAATAAGTCGGCCGCGATTTTGGTCGTTGAAACGGCAGGCTTGGGACATGCGGGCCAAAGCATCCATCGACAAATACAACGACGCGAAGCTTGGGAAAGACAAAGTCAGGGCTTCCGAGAAGCTTCTGGCCTCTTCTCCACCCCGCAATGCGTTTTTGCCGAAATAGCCGGAGGAGTCGAATTGCGCTCATTCCCGCGACCGCGAATTGAAGCCATCACCCGGGCCCGATGCTGAACTGAAAAAACGTCTGCCATGCCCAACGCAGAATCCGAGCGTGACGGGTGGCAAGCCCCCCCCGGGTTGGGGCTGTTCTCGGGCTGATTAAGCCGGTTCTAGGGCCGTCTAAAGACCGCTAAGGCGGCAACCTTCCTTAACTCGCTGTGGGAAAGTGGTGCCCCCGTCCGGACTTGAACCGGAATCCACGGTTTAGGAAACCGCTGCTCTATCCAGTTGAGCTACGGGGACGCCTGACCAAAAAAAGGATTGCGAAATTCGAGAGTCAAAAACAGGCCACCGTTCTACCAAAAGTTCCGCCGCGTGTCTCCAAATCCATGGTTGTCTTGAATGTACTTGGACGTTCACGACGCGCTCAATGCCGAGCCGTCGCTCTCTTACTCGCGCAAGCGCGACGCCTGCGCACGACGGCAATTTCGCAATCGATTTGAGCCATCGAAATGGCATCTGTGCCGTTGGCCCCAGAGTCGCGGCGAATGCCGGCCACGGCCCGCGCAAGGGAGCGCGGGCTGGGGCTGTTGAGGCGACGTTGAGTGGCGTTGGTCTTCACGTTTGTTCTCTGGCACCGTAATCATCGGCAGCCATGCGAAGCCATCATTTTTGCTCTGTGGTCACCGCCGCGAGGAATTCGCTCACCCGCGTATAAGCCGCCAGTTTCCTGATCGCTCGATTGTCGCCGACGATTCCTTCTACGTCAGCGACCAACCGCGGCCCCTCGTCTTCCTCGTCGCGAAACAACGATGCCGTCTTGCCAGTCGGACACCGTGCACCGGCTGGAGCGAAGCCTCAGAAGGCTCGAAGAACTCGTCGTGATGCCGAGAACTCGTGAGCAAATCGAGTCGCGCGACAATCGTGCGACCGCCGGCAATCTGCACGTCCTTGAAAAACTGGTAGCTATGCTCGCCCTGGCGAAATCCATTTTTCAGCAGCAGGGCAACAACGGCCTTTTGCTGTTCGCGCCGCAATCGAAGCAGCACGTCTACGTCGATACTCCCGATGTGCGGAGGCCGAGCGGTGGGAAATCTCACCTCCGGCACCCAGCCGCCAATGAGCACGGCGTCGTCGCCATGCGCCGCCAGTAAAGCGCACACCTCGCGAAGCAAAATCCGATTCGCCTCTACGCGCTCATCCGGCATTGGCGGGAAAAAGACTCATGTTCGAGTAAGGCGCGCTAGGCTTTCGGCGATCCTGCTTGCCGGCTTTTTTCGGAAGCCCGTAATAAGCCCGGTTCGGCGGCCCGCCCACCTCCCCCCGGCGGGCCGGGATTCTTCCGCATTTCCGCCCTGCCGCGCTTCCGCGATCTGATTGAGCCACCTTGTGCGTGCCAAACCTTACCTCAAACTTCCGCCTTCAGCGATCGCTGCTCGGTGTAACGGCGTAATCCACCCGCGCCGATGCGTTGCCAGAGTTGGGTCCGCGACCGGGGCTGCACGGTGACTTGGGCGAGTCGACGATACGCTTGCGGCGTGTGACCGAACCTCACGCGAAAAACGCGGGGGAACGCCTCGTGGCTCTCAAACCCGGCCTCCAGCGCGACGGTTAGGATTGTCGCGCGAGTCGTGCGCAACTCCACCGCCGCTCGTTCCAGCCGCAGTCGCCGCAGATGCGCGCGCGGGCTCTCCCCGATCATGCGCGTAAACACCCTCGCGAGTGGCCGGGAGGAAAGTCCAGCCCGGCGGGCAAGCAGTCCGGCATCCAGCAGATCATCCAGGTGCGCAGCCAGGTAAGTCGCGACCTCGCTGATGCGGGCGCGATGACTGGAAAGTGTCGACGGTCGCATGACCCCGCGAGTCAACGTGGGACGGACCCACGAGCCAATCGGGAAAATCACCGCGAACCGGTCGCCTATTTCTTTTTCTTCGTCGTCGATTCCACGTAGACTCGGAAGTTATCGTCGAAAATCTGCCGCCAGCCGGTTTCGTTGTCGCAGCCGGCGACCTGGCCGAACACCGCGTCGGTGATGGTGAGTTTCGTTTCAGCCGCGCCGACGGCGGTCAGTTCCAGCCGGAGCAGCGAACAGAACGGGCCGCCAAACGGCGGGCCCATGTAGCCGACCAGGATGAGAAAATTCGGGCTTTCGACCCCTTGCACCGTGTACCAGTTAAAACCTTCGCTTTTCCCGTACTCCTCGCCCACCCGGCCGCCGAGCCGCGGCTCGATCACGAAACGGGTGGTCTTGGGACTGGAATAAAAAGCCTTCGGCCACCAGTGCGTGGCATCGTTCACCAAGGCATCCCACACCCGCGCTTGCGGAGCGTGCACCCTGATTTCCACCTTGGTTTCGATCGCACCGATACCGGCAGGCGGGGGCTTTTTCATCATGACCCGCAGCGTAACAGGTACCCGTGGGGTTGCATTTGATATTTTTGGCCATGTTTGCCGGGCGCTGCCGCGCCTTCGTGGCGGGGCAGGCTACCGTCCGAGCGCAGCGATTGGCGACCTGTTCGCCTACAAAGCTTAGGGCCGGCAAACGCCAGCTCTACCATGGTCTTTCGTTTTGGCTGTTCAAACGCCTTTACCGTAGGTCAGCGCGCTTGCGCGCGC
>JBKJRG010000560.1:0-3955 GCA_046594805.1 Opitutaceae bacterium
GTTTCTGGGCAGCGCGAACGTGGCACGGGCGTCCCCGCCCGTGGACGGCGCTCCGTGCCGCCTACATGGGCAGGATGCCCATGCCACACACGGGCAAGATGCCCGTGCTACAACAGGCTCCGACGCGCTGTCCAGAAACTGAGATGCGCCCGGTTGCGACCACGCGCGCGGTGCGCCCTGCCGGGCGGCTTGACACGCTCGAAGGCGAATCCCCACTCTCAACCCTTTCTTCACGTCCGACCGCCAGCCCGAACCCGACCCACGTCATGCCCGCAGCCAACGATATCCGCAGAGGCCAAGTCATCAAATTCAACGGCGAACCCCACCTCGTGATGGAAACGCAGCATCGCACGCCGGGAAACCTCCGGGCATTCGTCCAGATCAAGATGCGCAATCTTCGCTACGGCAAGGCGCTCGACCAGCGTTTTGCCTCGACGGATACGATTGAGGTGATGCCCACCGATCGGAAGACGCTCGAGTTCAGCTACGCCGACCGCGGCACGTTCGCGTTCATGGATCCCGAGACGTTCGAGCAGATCGAGCTGACGGAGACCCAGCTCGGCGACGTGAAGAACTACCTGGCGCCCGGCGGCAAGGTGGACGTCCTGTTTGTCGACGAGCGCGCGCTGTCGGTCGATCTGCCCTCGACCGTCGCGCTCAAGATCGTCGAGTCGGCCGACGGCGTGAAGGGCGACACGGCCAGCAACGTGCAGAAGCCCGCGAAGCTCGAGACCGGGTTGGTCGTGCAAGTCCCCCTCTTCATCAAGGTCGGCGAGGTGATCAAGGTTAACACCACCGACGGCTCGTACCTCGGCCGCGTCTGAGGCGCTCCCGGCCTCCCCCGCTCGACCCGCGGAAATCCCGCGGGTTTTTTATGCGCCCGTTTTGATGATCTGATCCGGGTGCGCGGCGCACTTCCAGATCGAAGGATCGTCCCCCGCCTTGACCATCTTCGCCTCACACTTCGGGCAGGAAGGGGTCGTGTAATCGCCCGTGGTGATTTCCTGCATGAGCTCGGCCCGGGCCGCATCGGGCAGGGCATTGAGTTTCTCCAGGAAAATATCTCCGGGGAGCAGCGTGATATGTTTCTCCTCGGCCAAGTCCCGCGCGTTTACCCCGAATTTTCCGTTCGTAACCATATAGCCGCGACGGATGTCATCGGCGGTCAACGCGGCCACCAGTTCCAACACTGGCTCGGCCTCGATCAGCCCGGGGGCGGACGGGATGCATTGCACGTAGGCAAACGGCCGCGGCTCGCCCTTCCAGGAAATCTTGATGTGCACGGGCTTGGTTGGTCCCGCTTTGGTCCGCGCGGCCACGACCCCGGTCTTGCTGTAATAGGCCGTGACCAAATCCTCGAACCGCTTCCATTCCAGCTTCGCCAGCAAGTCGGCATTGAATCGCAGCTTATTCGAGCTGCCAGCGGCAGCGGTGAACGGCGTGTGCGACACGGCGGTGGCGGCAAGTGCCAGTCGCCGTTGACGGCTCTGCCAGATCAAGAGGGCCAGACCGCCGCCCACGACGATAAAGGCGAGGACGTAGGTGCGCGTGGCGAACATGGGCTCCTCTTCCGCCATGCTCGCGTCTTCGAGCAGGCGGCGCGCCGCCCGTGCCTTGGACTTCTTAACATTGTCCGATTTGCTGGTGGTCTCGCCCGCCTTGGCCGCCGGCACGGGCTCGGGAGGCAGCTCGCGGCGAACCGTCCGGGTCTGAGTCGACGGAATGGAAACGGGAGCGCTGGGAGCAGGAGAAACCGCGGGGGCCGCGGGCGCCACCAAGCCGTCCCGGATCGGTGGCTGGACGGAGGGAGCAGTCGCCGTCGGCGCAGTCGGCTTCCCGGGTAGCGCGACCGTGTTCGCTGCGGAGGCCGATTCAGGCACTTCAGATCTTAACGGGGGGCGAACGTAGGCACCGTCCGGTCGCCGCACCGACTTGATTTCAACACGAGGGGCAGCCGGCTCGGGCGTGGGGGCCAGGATGGGGGCGGCCGCGGGAGCAGGGTTCGCTGCCGGCGGGGAAACTTCGGCTGGTGCCGGCTGCGGCGCGGCCGGCGCGGCAGGGGGCGGTGCGACCGGTGCAGCGACGGGGATTTCCGGCGCGGGCGGCGGAGGTGCGCGTCGGACCGGCTGCTCGGCGGGCAATTGCTCTACTTCCACCACCACTCCATCGCGCAGCACGATGCGATCCCGGGCAAAAAACAGCACTTCGCGCGTTCCAGCCACGATGGCGCTCTTGGGTTCGCCGAAACGCTCCAGGACCTGAACGCGGGTGGCCCCGATCAACGGCTTTTTTTCCGCGGCGTCAGCGGTGGCCAGGATGAGGGCTACCGCGACGCAGCATGCTCGCAGGCCGACTGCAAAAGGGGGTAGCATCTTTAGACCAGAGCTTTGCGATAACCATATGACCTCGGCAAGCTGAAGTTCTAGCAATTCTCAAACACCCGGCGCCGAAACGCACGAAACACGTCAGAGCACGCGGGCCCACAGGACCTTCAGGTAACGGCTTTCCAGGCAATTGGAATACACCGGGTGATCCGGCCCGGCGCCAGTGCGATCGAAAAACTGGAGTCGGCGGTTCTGCCGGTGCGCGGCCTTGATCACGTGCGCCTCGAAATCCTCCAGGTTCAGCAAGCCCGAGCAGGAGCACGTCACGAACACGCCGCCCGGCTTGACCAGCGAGATCGCGAGCAGGTTGAGGTCCTCGTATTTTTGCCGGCCTTCCCAGTTGCCGTGCTCGTCGCGGGTGAAGATGAATTTCGGCGGGTCAAGCACCACCACATCCCACTTCTCCCCGTTGGTCTGCATCTGGCGCGCGTACGCAAAGGCGTCGGCGTGCACGAACTTCAAACGCGCCTGGTTGAGGTTCGCATTGCGTTTGGCCTGCGCAATGGCCGCCTCGTCCAGGTCGACGCTGGTCACCTCGGCCGCGCCGCCCAGCACCTTGGCGTTCAGCGAGAATCCGCCCGTATAGCAACAGAGGTCGAGCACGCGCGCGTCCTTGGTGAAGCGCGAAATTCCGCGACGGTTGTCCCGTTGATCGCAGAAGAAACCGGTCTTGTGGCCTTCGGCAAAGTCCACCTCGTACCGCACGCCGTGTTCGCGGATCTTCACCGTGCGCGGGGCGGCGGCGTTGGTTTCGTTGAAGGTCGAAGGCTTTATCCCCTCCAGGCTGCCGAGATCGTGATCGACCTGCACCCGCGCGAATTTCGTCCCGGCCAGCTCATGCAGGAGCGGGAGCCACTGCGGCAGCCGCTGCGCCATTCCCAGGCTGTAAAGCTCGCAGAGCAACGTTTCGCCGTAGCGATCGATCGTAAGCCCGCTCAGCCCGTCGCCATCCGAATTGAGCAACCGGTAGGCATCGGTCGACTCGTCCAGCGCGAAGACGGTCCGGCGTAGCGCCACCGCGCGTCGCAGCGCCGCTTCGAAATAGCCCTCGTTGACCGGCTCGGTCGAATGCGTGACGACGCGCAGCGGGATTTTCGCGCGCGGGTTGAAGAGACCTCCGCCGGTCAGGTTGCCGTTCTTGTCGTAGACGTTGACGAAGTCGCCGGGCCGCGCGTCTGGCGACACCTGGCCGAGCAGCCGCGGGAAGATTGCCGGCTGAAAAGTGAAGTACTTCAACTGGGCCCACGGCCGCGGCCATTGGGCGCGGTCGATCACGGCCCGTTCCACCGGTTCGGGACGGGCCGAGGGTTTTTCGGGATTTTCCTGCTGCGAAGCCTCAGACACACCGCGAAGATGGGCGCGCGCAGTTTCGAGGCGAATCACTTTTTTGAATCCAAAAGCCCCGCCCGCGACACTCATCTGAAACCAAGCTCCTCTGCTCTCAACCGTTTCTTCCCGGGCGTCAGCCTTTGGATTTGCCGATGAGAAAATACAGGATCGATCCGATGAACGGGAGCAGGATGATCACAATGATCCAGACGACCTTGTTGGGACTGTTGCCCCTGATGCAG
>JBKJRG010000584.1:0-10189 GCA_046594805.1 Opitutaceae bacterium
ATCAGGACGGGCTTGGACTCCGAGCCTGAAATGACAAAGCCAGCAATCGCGACGCCCGCGCCACTCGAAACGCGAGCGCGGGACGAGATGTTGGCGAGACGCTGGGTGGCGAGGACGGTCTCATTTGCGCCACTGAAGGTGCCCGTGATCGCACCCGTGACCGAGGTCACGATCGCACCGGAGCCCGACAGAATGGTTTCCGTAATGGTCGTGCGGCCGGTGGAGATGCTGATCTGGCCCGAGCTGCTCAGGGCGCCGCTGCCACCGTCGGAGGCGGTCCCGGATTGCACGACCACAAACGCCTGGCCGTTCGCGCTGGCGATGGTGTAGGCCGTCCCGCCGTTGTTGGCCGCGCCCGCCTGGTAAAAGCCGGCGAGCGCCGTGGTCGTACCGATGTCGCTCGAACGCGTCGCGCTGAAGGAGGCATTCACGCCGCCCACCGCGGAACCCGCCACGTTGCCGTCGGCGCCAATGGTGCCGCTGACGGCGATCGAGGCCACGGGGGGCACGCTGGCGCCGGGAGCCTGGGTGAAGGCGAACTGACCGGCGTCATTAACCTGGAAATTCAGGCCGACCATGGCCGCGGTGACTCCGGGCACATACCCGAGGAACACCCCAGTGTTATCATCACGGACGTAGAGCGCGAGGTTACCAAGGCTGCCCGCGAAGGAGCCGGTGTAGACGCCCGCGAAGCTGCGGGCGATGACACGCAGGAAGGCGCCACCGGAGGTGATGGTGCCCGCGGAGTTCGCGGCGACCACGTCGTAAACCGCGGCATCGCCGCTCGAAATATTGGCCAGGACCAGCAAGGAACCCGTCGCACCAGAAATCGGCACGCCGTTTTTCCGCCATTGATAGGTTGCCGCTGGCGCGCCGGCTGCCGCCGCGGTGAGCGTCACCGTGTTGCCCACTGCCGCGGTCCGGCTGGCGGGTTGCGCCGTGAAGACCGGGGCCGTCGGCCCCGTTACCACGACTAACTGCGCCAGGGAACTGAGCACGCCGCCCAGACCATTGAGGACGATGACATCATAATTACCCGCGTCGGCTGCGGTCACGCTGCCGATGGTATAAACCGCATTGGTTGCACCGGCGATGTTCACGCCATTCTTGCGCCACTGGTACGACAGCCCGCTGCCGGAAACTCCGGCAGAGAAGGTCACCGCCGTGCCGACCTGGGCGACCTGGGTGCGCGGTTGGGCGATGAAGATCGGCGACGTATTGACCGTGAGCACGGCGTTGCTCGAGGTGCTGCTGCCAAACGCACTGGTGATGCGCACGCTGTAGGCGCCGGCACTCAAGGCCTGGGCGTTCGGCACGGTGTAGGTGGTGCCCGTCGCACCATTGATGATGGCGCCATCCTTGAGCCACTGATAACTCAGCGTGCCGCCGCCGGTCGCTGCTACCGAAAAGGTGGGACTACTGCCGACGTTGACTGCCACGCCCACGGGCTGCGCGGTGATCGTGGGCGGCGCGTTGGCGGCCTGCACGGTCAGCGTGAAGGTCTGGGTGGTCACCGTGCTGGTGCCGGTGCCGTTGTTGGCGGTGATCGTCACGGTGAAAGGCGAACCAGACGCGTCCGGTGCCGTCCCGCTGATCACCCCCGTGCTGGAATTGAGCGTCGCCCACGACGGCAGGCCGGTCGCCGAATAGGTGACGGTCGCCGAGCTGTTGGTGGTGACGTTGAAGGTGTTGGCCTCGCCGATGCGGAAGGCGGCGTTGTTGGCGCTGGTGAAGACGGGCGGGGTGACGATGGTGAGCGTCGCCACATCGCTGACCAGACCGCTGGTCAGGGAGTTATTCGCCACCACGCGGTACTCGTCGCCATTCATGGCGGCGGTGATGCTGGAGATGACCAGGGTTGCGCTGTTAACTCCGCTGAAGTTGGCGTCATTCGTCAGGTTGACGAAATCCGAGGATCCGGCCGTACGGCGCTGCCATTGGTAGGTGGGCGTCGGGCTGCCGTTCGTGGTAACGGAGAAGGAAACCGTCCCGCCGACGGCCGCGCGCTGGGCCTGCGGCTGGCTCAGGAATTCCACCGGCGTGCCGAGGCCCGTCCGGCGAATGGTGTGATTCTGCGTGTCGGCGACGTAGATGGTCACCGACGGGGTCGACGTCACGGCGACGCCGTTGGGCGAATTGAAGCGGGCGCTGGTGGCGGTGCCGTCGACGCTACCGAAGCTGCCGGCCAAGCCCGCCAGCGTCACCACGAGCCCCGCGGGGGACACGCGGCGAATGGTGTGATTGCCCGTGTCAGCCACATGAATATTGCCCGAAGAATCCAGGGCGAGACCGCGCGGCTGGAAGAAGCGGGCGGCCGTGCCCAAGCCGTCGGCACTGCCGGAGTTATTAGCCAGGCCCGCCAGGGTGGTGACCGCGCCACCGGAGGTGATCTTCCGGATGGTGAAGTTCATCGTGTCGGCCACGTAAACATTGAAGGCCGCATCGACTGCGATGCCGCTGGGCAGGAAGAACCGCGCTGCAGTGGCGGGGCCCACCAGGGCATCGGCCGTCCCGCTGACTCCCGCTGCGCCCGCGAGGGTCGTGACCACAAAGCCGGGCGCAATCCGGCGGATGGTGTGATTGAGCGTGTCGGTGACGTAGAGATTGCCGGCCGTGTCCAGCGTGATGCCGGAGGGGAAGGCGAAGCGGGCCGCGGCGCCGGTGCCGTCGACGGATCCCTGCGCGCCCATCGTTCCCGCCACGGTCGACACCGAGCCCACCGGGGAAACGATCCGGATCGCATGGTTGCCGGTGTCGGCAACATACAGGTTGCCCGATGCATCGATGGTCAGACTGCTCGGGCCGCTGAAGCGGGCCGCGCCGGCAAAGCCATCGACTGCGCCGCCCTGGCCAGCGGTGCCGGCGAGCGTTGTGACCACACCGGTCGCGGTGATTTTCCGAATGGTGTTGTTGGCCGTATCGGCGATGTACGCATTGCCCGAGGCATCGATGACCACGCCCGAAGGCGCGCGGAAGCGGGCCGCCGTTCCCGTGGCATCGACCGCGCCGGACACGCCGGGCAGGCCCACCCAAGTCGTGAAGACCGGCCCGAGGTTGACCGTCAACTGCGCGGTGTTGCTCGTCGCCGTGCCGACCGCGTTGGTGGCCACCAACTGGTACAAGTCGCCCGCCATTGCCGCCGTCACCCCCGTGATGGTGAGCGTGCCCGTGGTCGTGCCGCTGTAGCCGTCCGCCTCGGTGAGGTTGACAAAGGCAGAACTGCCCACGCGAAAACGCTGCCACTGGTAGGTCGGCGCCGGGGTGCCGCTGGCAGCGCCGGTGAAGTTCACCGTCGCGCCCAATTCGACCGTCTGGCCACCGGGGTGCAGCGTGATGAACGGCGCGCCCCCATTGATGACCTTGCGAATCGTGGCGTTGAGCGTGTCGACCACGTAGACATTATTGCCGCTGTCGACGGCTAGGCCCGTGGGTCGGTTAAAAAACGCGCCGCCGAGCGCCACGCCGTTCGCCGAGCCGGCCACGGTGGGTGAACCGGCATAAATAGCCGTGCCGCCGGTACCGCTCACGTTGCGGATCACGTGGTTCATCGTGTCCGCGACCAGCAGATTGCCGCCAATATCCGTGGCGATGCCGTTCGGCCCGCTGAAAATCGCCCCGGTCCCGGTGCCCTCGGCATAGCCCGCGCTGCCACTGCCGGCGAGCGTGCTCACGATGACCGTAGTGCCGCCGCCGAGAATCCTGCGAATGGCATGGCTGCCGGCATCCGTCACGTACAATACCTGGCCCGTGCTATCCGAGGTGATGGCGGAGGGTTGGTTGAACTGCGGAACGTTGTCCGCCCCGTCGACATTACCCGCGGGGGCGGCTGCGTTCGCCACCGGAAGAGCGCCCGCGTGCGTGGTGACCACCCGGGACGCGACCACCAATTTCCGGATGACGTTATTCTGCGTGTCCGCGATGTAGAGATTCACCGCCGCGCCGCCGGTGCCGGCGCGATCCGCGGCGACACCCAAGGGGGAACGAAACTGCGCTGCCGCGCCGGTCGCGTTGACATAGCCGACTGCGCCCGCAGTACCCGCCAGAGTCGTGACGTTTCCACTTGGTGAAATCATGCGGATGGCCTGGTTGCCCGTGTCCGCGACATATACATTTCCGACCGTATCGACCGAGAGCCCCTGCGGATTGTTGAAGGTCGCCAACGTCCCGAGCGCGTCTAAGCTGCCCGCTGCCCCCGTGGGGGAGCCGGCGAAGGTCGTCACCACGCCGCCGGGCGTGATCTTGCGGATCGCGTTGTTCAGAGAATCCGCGACGTAGGCATTGCCGGCGGTGTCGACCGCGATGCCGGAAGGCGTGGCGAAGCGAAACTGCGCCAGTGTGCCGGTGTCGTTTGTGTATCCGGGACTGCCATTCGCTCCGGCGAAGGCAACCACGACCTTTTGGGCGAAGGCCCCTTGGCTGAGTCCAAGGCCCGCCGCCGCGAGGGCGACGAGATGCCGCGCGAGGCGCGACCAACGTTGAACCGGCAGCGCAAATCCAACAGGTGAACTATTCATAGCAGATATATTCAGGCAGTGATGGGGGATCCGTGACGCAAAGGCTGAAACGGGATGAAATACCCTGCCCAAGTGGGGCGGAGGAGGGCAAGACGCTTGTGCACCAAAAAAGTGTCAACGACACCCCGGTAGCGGGTTTAACGACGATCAGTGTCACCGGGGTTGGCAGCGAGTGCACCCGCGAGCGCCGCCCTGCCTCGCGCGTATCACCCGCTAACGAGCGACATAACCGCACGCAGGCGCCGAGAAATGCGACGCGCCATGCGCAGCCAACAGACTTGGAAACACACCTGGGACGGTGGGCTTAAGCGCCGGATCTTTTCGCGGCGCGAAATAAGCTCACAGCATTCCATGGAACGCGTTCCACGCTTTGGTCCAGGTGCCGGAATCGCCGAACCCGCCGGGCTTGATTGCGAACAGGAGCGGGCCCGTTGGCGTCTCCGCCTTCGAAAGGCTCAACCCGGGCTCAATCTCCCGGCAAAAAGACAGCGTCGAGATGCCCAACGCCTGGCAGAGCGCATAGGCCGTTTCACCCCCGGTCGCAAATATTCGCCGCACCTTGCCTTGCCTGATGACATGGAGCGCCGCCGCTGAGATGGCGTCGAGCGCCGCCCCGCTCTCCGTCCGCGCCGCCTGAATCATAAGGATCGCGGCGCCCGAGCCGGCAAGTTCGCGCACCGCTGCCGCTGCCGCTGCGCTCCCTCCGGCCCCCGCCACGGATACCTCGTCCACCGTCACCTGATGCTCGCGTGCCAGCAACTCGGCTTGGGCGCGATTGCCCGAATGCGCGCTGCCACAGACAAAAAGAATCGGCCCGGTCAGAGCGGGCAGTGGCACGGCGCCAGCGCCCGCTCGGGTCGGAAAACGTGCAGCCGCCACCGGCCGGGCCAGCGCCCCGGAACCGACCGCGACCCAAGCTCCGGCCACGGCCACGACGCGCCCCACCGCGGCGGCCAAATCCGCCTCCGTTGTCGCGTCGGCAATCGCCACCCGCGCACTGGCACTGTCGCCCAGCAGGGCGCGGATCGAGCTCTCGCGCACGGGCGTCACCGGATCTCGCGCGAAATTCGTTTCGGCCACGGGAACCCCGTTCACCCGCAAGACGCCGCCTTCCACGGTGCGTCCCACCGCGGGGTTCGCCGGAGTGAAGAGAATCCGCGCCTCCGGCATCGCCGCCTCCAGTGCTGCCAGTTCCGCCGCCACCGGCCCGCGGAGCGTGGAATCGATTTTCTTGTACACCAGCCGGCCGCCCCGGCCACGCCCATGGGCGATGGCGCGGGTCACCGCCTCCATCGCCACGGCCGGCGCGGCATTCCGCGTCTCCGTGGTGAACCCAATCACTCCGCCCGCCGCCGCCGGCCACGCCTCGAGCGAAAGCGCAATCGTCACGCGCTGCCCCGCCCCGTGAAACGCCGCCGCCGCGTCCAGGGCTCCACTCAAATCGTCCGCGAGAAAAAAATCACTCATCGCGCGGCTTCATCGCGTCACGAACTGCAGCGCGCAAATCAATCCGGCGAGCAGGCCAGCGCCCATCAACCTGCCAGTGGATCGAGCGGTCGGGCGGGTCGGTGACCCGCCCTGGCAGGGCATTCGGACGCCAATCCCGGGCCGGTCGCAGACCTGCCCCACCCCCAGCCATTGCTGCTTTTTCATGCTGCGCCCTTGGTTTTCAACGCGGTGCCGTTCGCCTTCAGTCGCGCCTCGGCCATCGTCGCCGCAAGGAGCAGCGCCTGCACCAGGCTGCGCGGATCGCCCGTGCCTTTGCCCGCATTTGCAAAATCGGTGCCGTGTTCGACCGAGGTCCGGATGATCGGCAATCCCAGCGTGACATTCACGCCCTGCCAGATTCCGAGCATCTTCGCCGCGACGTGTCCTTGGTCGTGATACATCGCAATCCCGCAGTCGAACTCGCCCTGCAACGTGCGGTAGAAGACGGTGTCGCCGGCGTGGGGGCCGCTCACCTTGAACCCGCGCCGCTTGGCCTCCGCGATCGCGGGCGCGATGAACTCGCTTTCCTCCGAGCCGAAAATCCCGCCTTCCCCCGCATGCGGATTAAGCCCCGCGAGCGCGATATGCGGTTCAGCCACGCCGAGCTCGCGCACGCCATCCCGCGCCAGCGCCACCACTTGGAGAATCCGTTCCGGCCGCACGCGCTGGATGGCCTGGGCCAGCGACACATGCGTGCTCACGTGGCAGATGCGGAGTTTTCCCGCGACCAGCATCATGGTCACGGTCGGATGGCCGCACAACTCCGCCAGTAATTCGGTGTGTCCGTCGTAGGCATGCCCCGCCGCCTGCAGCGCCGCCTTGTTGATCGCGGAGGTGACGACCGCATGCGCTCCGCCGCCGAGCGTCAATTCCACCGCGCGCTTGATCGATTCATAGGCAGCCCCGCCCGTTGTCGCGCTGACCTCGCCCCGCACCAGTCTTGCGGCGTTTAGGTTCGCCAGATCGATCACGTCGATGACCGCCGGATCGTCCGCCGCATCTCCCGCGCGGGTGACGATCCGCACCTTGGCACCGACCCCCGTGATCGCCAGCGCGGCGCGCATCACGCCCGCGTCTCCGACCACCACGGGCCGGCACACCGCGCGCACCTCCGGCGCGGCGAACGCCTTCGTGATTAGCTCGGGCCCGCTGCCAGCGGCGTCGCCGAGCGTGACAGCGAGGATGGGTTTGACGGTGTCAGGCATGCTCAAATTTTTTCGTCGTTCGGCCGAACCCACCCCGGCGCTTCGCGCCACCCCTCTCGAGAGGGGACCCAGGCAACGCGTCCGCCCGCAGGGATCCCCCCTCGAGAGGGGTGCCCGCAGGGCGGGGTGTGGTGGTCCGAATACTCATCGCATCCCATCGCATCCGCTCTTTCACCACGCCTCCCGATAAATCGCGAGCGCATCCGCCTCGGTGATGTCGCGGGGGTTGTTCTTCAGGAGCCGCTGCACCTTGAACGCCTCCCGCGCGAGATTCGGCAGATCGGTTGCCGCGATGCCCACGTCGCGCAGCTGCTGCGGCACGCCACACTCGCGGGAAAGCGTGACCAGTCGGGCGAGTCCCGCCTCCGCCGTGGCGGCCACGCTCGCGCCCGCCGGCACTCCGAGCGCGACTGCGATGTCGGCATAGCGGGCCGGCATCGCCGGAAGATTGAAGCGAAAGACATGGGGCATCAGCAGCGAGTTGGCGACCCCGTGCGCAATGCGATAACCGCCCAGCGGGGCCGACAGCGCGTGGACCCCTGCGGTGTTCACCGGCCCGAGACAGAGTCCGCCATAGAGCGCGCCCAGCATCACCTCCGTCCGCGCCGCGAGATTGTCGCCGTGCCGGACCGCTTCGGCCACGCTGCCGCCAATCCGCCGGATGCCCTCGAGGGCATAGACATCCACCACGGGATGCGCGGCCTTGTTCGCATAGCCCTCCATGCAGTGGACCAGCGCGTCAATTCCCACCGCGGCCGTGACCGCCGGTGGCACGGTCAGCGTGAGCAGCGGATCGAGAAACGCGGCGTCGGCGACGAGATGCGGGCTGACCGTGCCTTTTTTCGCTCGATCGGTTTCGTCGATCAGCACGGCGTTGGGCGAAACCTCCGCGCCGGTGCCGGCCGTCGTCGGCACACAGGCCAGGTAGAGCGAACGCCCGCGAAGATGGCCAATGCCGAACACGTCGCGGATCGACTGGCGGCCGTCGATCAGTGCCGCCACGAGCTTGGCGACGTCGAGCGGGCTGCCCCCACCCAGCCCGATGATCGCGTCCGGCGAAAATGCCCGCGCCCCGGCGAGCACCGCTTCGAACATGCCGATATCCGGCTCGCGGTTGACGCTCTCGTTCACCTCGACCGCGGTGCCGCCGCCGCGCCACGCGGCGACCAGCGCCGCATTGTGCCTGGCCGCACTCGGGCTCGATACCACGTAAAGTCGTTTGCGACCGGCACGGCTAAACTCCTCTACGCTCTGGGATGCGCAGCCGGCCCCGAAGAGCACGCGCTTGGGTTGCTGGAGGACGACAGTGTTCATTGGAATTTGATCGACCGGCGAATGGACGACGACGCGACTCGCCCGGTCGTTAGCATGATTCGCCCGTCCGCGCGACGTCGCCCGCCGGCGCCAGCACGCGGGGGGCGCATCTGCCCGTTGACGGTGGAATCCGGCTCCGAGGAGCGGCGGTTTCCCAACCGCCGAAAGTCAGAGCGCTCACCCTTCGACACCTTTTCGGAATCCATTTGGGCGCTTGGGAAAGCGCCCCTCCGTACCTCCACCCGCGCAGGCGCGCAACTCGCCGATGAATGAGGGATTGCTCATGGGAGAGCCCGACCGTGAAAGAAGCGATGAAAGGTTCAACCTGAAATAATATCACCCGGCGCCGACTTCGCTCTGTACGTCGTGCCGCCAGTACGCGAGAAATCGCCCTCAATCCTTTCGGCTGGCTCCAGCCCAGACCCTCGCCGACAAACCAACCCCACGCATGAACTTTCCCGCCTCGTTCGCCATCATCTCAGACGAAGTCTCGCAGGATCTCCCGGACGTCGTCCGCTTCGTGAAGGAATTCGGGCTGCCAGGAATCGAGCTGCGCAGCATGTTCGGCCGCGCCTTCAAGGACCTCACCGCGGCGGACATCGCCGAGGTCAAACGTACGGCGCAGGGCGAGGGCTGGAAAATTTTCGGGTGCGCGTCTCCGGTGTTCAAATGCGAAGCCGATGACGCCGCGGCGGTGCGGACCCATGTCGAGCAATTCAAACGCAGCGTGGCGGTCGCCACCGAATTAAACTGCGACCTGGTGCGCGTCTTCACTTTTTTGCGCCGCAGCGCGGCCGAAAACAAGGCGCTGCTCCCGCGCGTGGTCGCCCACCTCGAGGAACTCGCCACCCTGGCGGCTGCCGCGGGCGTCCGGGTCGGCGTGGAGAACGAATTGTCCTGCACCGTGGCCACGGTCCCGGAGCTCTCCGCTCTCTTCGCCGGCATCCGCCATCCGGCCGTCGGCATCGTCTGGGATCCGTGCAACGTCGTGTACGTCCCGGAGGCGACCCTGCCGGCCACCGCCGGCTACGCGGACATTGTGAAGCGGATCTTCCACATCCACCTCAAGGACGCCGTGCGTGCACCCGCCGCCGCTGGCAGAGCCTACATCGCCGTCGCGACGCCGGTGGGACTGGGCGACGTCGGCTGGCGGGCGCATCTGGCGGAAATCCAGCGGCACGGGTACAAAGGCATGTTCTCCCTCGAAACCCACTGGCGCGTGCAGCAAATCGCCGAAGCCGACCTTCATCTGCCCGCGGGCTATGGCTTCTCCCGCGGGGGCGAAGAAGCGTCGCGGGTGTGTCTCTATAATATACGCGAGCTTCTGCCGCCGGGCTGAGCCGCGCGCGCTAGTTCGCCAGCGGATGCAGTTCCAGCCGGCGAAAGTAGAGCTCCGCGCCTTCGGATTGGAAGAGCAGCTGCCCTTCGCGCAGCGAGGCATCGCTCGCTTCGTTCACCTTCACGCCGTTGAGGAAATAAACCAGATTTCCGCCCTCGCAGATCGCCTCGATGCGGTTCCAATCGCCGACTGGCTTCTCGACTTCCGCGCGGCCGCGAAAGCCCAGCACGTCCTTCCAATTCGGATCCTTGTAGCGCCAGTCGGTGCGATTGGAACCGCATCGAGGCGATCTGCGAGGGCGGAAATCTGGTTTATTTCCTCAACGGCGT
>JBKJRG010000608.1:0-11291 GCA_046594805.1 Opitutaceae bacterium
CCGCATGGCTACGTCATCCTGACGCCCATCGATTTCGTCGGCGCCGGCCCGATCGTGGCGCGCATCTTCAACTCGACGGCCAACGCCCCGCTCGGGGAATTTGTCGTTCCGGCCAGCCAGGGACCTGTTGCGGGTCGCTACAAGGTCGACGTGCGCCAGAACATGAATCGCTGGCTGAGCAATTCCTTCAGCGGCGGCCTGATCGGCGGGCGCGGCGGGAATGTCACACCGGAGCAGGCGCATTTCGGCCATCATCGCGTGCTCGCGCCCAGCATCGCCGACCAGCGCTCGTTCACCAAGGCGAGGCCGATGGACAAGGAGGATCTCGTCATCGAGATTAAACCGGAGGCCGATGCGAACCTGGCGCTGAAAATCGAGGTATTCACGGGCTTCGCGATTGGGGGCGGACTTGTGACCGGGCCGAAGCCGGACAATATCGGGGGCCTAATGGGCGGCCCGAAAAATCCGGGGCAGGTGGCCTACGTCGAGCAGATCTGGGCTGGCGCCGCGGGGACGGTGAAGGGGATTCCCGAGCCGATTCTGCTCTGGCCCAACGGCGCACCCGGCGCGGTCGCCGACGCCAGCGGCGTTTTCACCGATGAGGACAAGCCGGCGCTCTACGCTTTCCCGGCCCCCGCGGCGAACAACACGGGCGTGGCCTTCCTGATTCTTCCGGGAGGCGGTTTCACGAATCGCGTGACGGACACTGAGGGCGTGCAGGTCGCGAAATTTCTGAACCAGCACGGCATCGGGGGCTTCGTGCTCCGGTACCGCATCTCCCCAAACTACGGCCGCAATTCCTCCACCATGGATGGGCAGCGCGCGATGCGTTACATCCGCGCCAACGCCGCGCAATTCGAAGTCCTGCCCGACCGCATCGGCGTGATCGGATTCTCCGCGGGCGGCGCGCTGCAATGCGATGCCTTCTACAACAGCGTGCTCCCGGGCGATCCCAACGCGGCCGAACCCCTCGACCGCGTGTCGTCGCACGCCGATTTCAGCGCGCTCATTTACGGGAGCCGTCCGGTGCAGAACCCGGCGGCGGCGCCGCCCACGTTCATGTTTGCGACCGTGGAGGACCAGGGTGGCAGCGGCGGATTGATTGGAGTGATGAATTCGTTGCGCACCGCCGCGGTGCCCGTCGAGGCGCACTTCTACCAGGTCGGTCCGCATGGCACGACCCTGTCACCCGGTGATCCGCAGCTCGGGCAATGGCCCGAGTTGATGATCAAGTGGCTGAGGGGGAGCGGACTGACCGGGGCGACGCCACCGGCGGCGCGGTCACGGTGACACGGCCCGCCATGCCTTTCGTGAAATCGTTTGTTTGCCTGGCCGTGGTGGCGGCTGGTCTGGCCGGGCCGATAACGGTCCTCGCACAGCCCGCCACCAACGCGACCGATGCGCGCCAGGTGATTTCGCTCGGTGCTGGGTCAGCGTCGCCTCATCGTCTACACGCCTCCCGGCTACGATCCCGCGGCCGCCCGGATTTATCCCGCAGTCTACCTGTATTCAGGATCCGGCGATAATGAGACCTACTGGTCGAGAATCGGGCGCGCCCAACCTGAATTTCAAACCCCTCGAAGCGCAGCTAGAGCTCGGCAAAAAGAACTTCAAATGGATCGGCCTCATGGTGGGCACCGGCCAGGGGGAAACCGGGAGCACGGCCGCGAGCAAGGGCGCGGTGGACTATCTCCACTTATTCCCCTCAACCTTCCGGACATCCCTTGCTCGCCGACCCCGCCGCGCGGATGACTGCGCGCGGCGCAACGCAGCGTTCGATCTTTGCCCGACGGGGTGAAGGGACACTGCGGCCGTGCGCCGGGAACTGGATGGTGAGCGCGCGGTTGATAAATCCTGGACGGATCGCGATGTCCTGACGAATGCCCTCGCGTTCGCGCTCGCGCCAACGCGCGGGGGAGACGCCGTTGATCCGGGTAAAGACCCGCGTGAAGTGGTGGACAGTGGCAAACCCCGTGAGTTCGGCGATGCGCTTCAGTTCGTAGTCTGAGTAGCGGATCAGCTGCGCGGCGCGTCCGACGCGATAGTGCCACAGCGCCTGCAGCGGCGATTCGCGGTGGTGGCGGCGCCACACGTTGTGGAGGTGCCGGTAGCTGTAGCAGAGGCTCGCGCTCAGGGATTTCTGGTCGATGGGTTGGGCGCAGTTCTCGCGGAGAAACTGTTCGAGGCGTTTCGCGAGCACGGCGTCTTCGGCCGCGGTGTCGGGCAGGGGCAAGGGGAGGCGGGGTGGGGCGGCGAATGGCTCGGTCGAGAGGAGGCTGAAGAGGAGTTGGGCAAACAGGGTCTGGCAGAGTTCGCTGGTGAACCGGCCGTGCCGGCGCGCCTCGGCGTGGACCGCTTCTAGGAGGGCGACGACGTGGGTGTCGACGCTCGGATGAAATGCGGGGAGCCGGTGGCAGGCTGCTCGCAGGTTGGCGCGGTGGAGGTAAAATTTGGTGTCGAGCGTGCGCACCGGTCCGTCGGGCCCGGCCGTGAGGCCGTGTGCCAGACCGGGCCGCAGGAAGAGGAGTTGGCCGGGGTGAAACCCTCGTCGCGCCGAGCCGAGGAGCGCCTCGCCCGTGCCGCCGACAATGAGGATCAGTTGAAAATAATCCGGATGCGTGTGGAGCGGCAGGTGCCAGTGCGGCTCGTAATCATAGCGGCCGATCCAGAGCGGTTCGATGTCGAGGGTGAGCAGGGGCATGGGTGAAACCGGCGCGGCCAGTTCATGATTGGACAAAAGAACGGCGTGGCGAGCCAAAGACACCGGGGCGCGCTTCGGGTAGGTTATGGCTACCTACAGCTCGGCTTCACGCCGTCAGCCCCAACCCGCTCAGCTACCGCCAACCCCCTGCCGTCATGCCCTCTTGTCTTCCGCGTTTTGTTCTCGTTGCCGCCGCGCTCGGTGCGGTGTCGTCCGGCCTGTTCGCCCAAATCGCCGCCCCAGTCGCGCGCGCCACCGCCTCCGGCGAAACGACGGTCGTGCTCGATCCGTTTGCCGTGCAATCGAGTGCCTGCCACGGCTGCACCGCGACGCGTTCCTCCACGGGCACGCGCATCGCGGCCGATATCAAAGACATTCCTTTCTCCGTCGATGTCGTGCCGCTGGAAATCTGGAAAGATCTCGCGGTGCAGGCCTTCAACCAGCAGGAGGCGCTCTCCTCGATTCCCGGCGTGAGCGCGACGGAGAACAACGGCCAGTTCAACCTGCGCGGCATCCAGAACGGCGCGGTCACCGGCGGCACGTTTTTCCTACAGGACAGTCGCTGGAGCCATCAGGTCAGCGTCGCACTGAAAAACGCCTTCGACTCCGAGTATGCCTACGGCACAAGGCCCTCGCAGGGTAACCCGCGGCAGGGGATTCTGCGCTACTCGCTGCTGTTCAAATAAGCCTCGGTGCGCTTAGATGGCGGGTTTTTCAGTCTTTTATTTCTCCTATCGTCCTTCACCTCCTGACCCCATGAAAACGTCACTCCTCGCCGTTCGGTTTTTCGGCATTTTACTCGCTGCACTCGCTGGTTTCGAAAACAGCCGCGGCGCCGATGCCTCGGCGACCGGCATCATCACCGGTTCGGTCAGCAACGCCGCGACCACCAATCTGCTCGAGGGCAGCCGCGTCGAAATCGTGGCGCTCGGCCTGAGCACGCTCGCCGACAACACGGGGCGATACGTCCTCACCGGCGTGCCGGCTGGCGCGCACGAGGTCGTCGCCTCCTACATCGGCCTCGACTCGTCGCGCACGCTCGTGACGGTCGGCGCGGGCGCGCGGGCCGTGCAAAATTTCGACCTCACCACCGGCATCTACCGGCTCGAGGGTTTCAAAGTGTCGGGCGAGCGCGAGGGCGGAGCCGCCGCCATCACCGCGCAGCGCAATGCGCCCAATCTCAAGAACGTCGCCGCGATGGATTCGTTCGGCAATCTGCCCAACATGAGCGCGAGCGAAGTCGCGATCAACCTGCCCGGTGTCGCGGCCAATCCCAACGAGGCCGGCATCGTCGCCGGCTTCACCATCCGCGGCATCGGCCCCGGGTTGAACACGGTGACGATGGACGGAGTGCTCCTCACCAGCCGCGACGACGGCCTGGGCCGCGCGACCCAGATCAATGTCTTTTCGAGCGCGATGTTCGAACAAATCGAACTTACCAAGGGCCACCTGCCCGACCGCAGTCCCGATTCGCTCGGCGGCACGATCAATCTCAAGAGCCGCTCGCCGCTCAGCATGAAGGAAAAACGCCGTATCACCTACAATTTCTCCGGCCGCATGCAGCCGACTTTTACGCAGCAGGTGCCGCTCATCGAAGGACATCGTGCGCATCCGCTCGTGAATCTCGGCTATCAGGAGGTCTTCGGTGTTTTCGGCGGTGAGCGGAATCTCGGCGTGGCCGTCAACCTGTTCTACAGCGAGCACGCGACCGCGTGGTTTATCACCAACCGCGATTTTCAGAACACCACGAACACGCCCGCTTACGTTTGGGATTACCGCACGACCGACACCTACAATCCCCACTATCAGGCCAGCGCCAACGTCAAACTTGACTACCGGCTCTCGCCCACGACGAAGATCTCGCTCAATACCTTCGCGGTCGACAACAACGAGAAGTTCCGCCGCCGCTACGAGACGCGGGCCTTCACCAGCCAGACCGTCGGCACCACCGGCACCGCGGGGATTTTGCCCGGCTACAGCGATCGCATCACGCAGGTGCGCGCGACGCCCAATTCCATCATCGATCTCACGATGACCGGCCCCAACAACGTTTTCGTGCGCGCCCGCGGAGTCGAACTCGGAGCGGAGCAGACGTTCGGCCCGCTGCAGTTCGACTACAAGGCCGCCGCGAACCGGACCAACGTGAACCGCGGCAACGGCAAGGGCGCCGTGCTGATAAACCGCATCAGCAATGTCGGCTGGATTCTCGATCGCACGCAGTCGGATCTGCACCCGCGCTTCATCCAGACCGAAGGTCCGGACATCACGAATCCCGCCAACTACCGCCCGGCCCCCAACGGTCTCACCAACGCCAACGCCGACAACGACCGCGCGGTCAAGGAACTGCATTTCAACGCCCGGTATGCGCTCACACTCAACCCCGCCAAGGTGGAGCTCAAGACGGGCGCTTTGTGGCGCGAAAATTCCGGCACCGACGAAAACCGCGGCCGCCGCTGGAACTACATCGGCACCACCGCGCTGCCGGCCGACCCCTCGCTGCGCATGTATGACGAACGCAAGACCGGCCGCCGCATCCCGCAGTGGGAAGCCTCCACTTTCATCAACGAACGCGTGCCCGTGACGCCTACGCTTTGGCGCGAGGATGCGTATTTCTTCGAGCAGAACCGTTTCATCGGCTCCTCCGATGTGAGCGAAGCGATTACCGCGGGCTATGTCATGGCCGATGCCAAATTTGGTCGCACGGGAGTGATTGGTGGCGTGCGCATGGAGAAGACGGAGACAGAAAGCTCCGGCTACGTGCGAGTCCGCGATGGCAGCACGGCCGCCCAGCGGCTCGCCGATCCGGTGGGCTCGGCGCAGCGGGACTACGCGGGCACCCGCCGGAATCTGTCCGGCAGCTACACCAAGTCGTTTCCGAGCATTCACGTGAACCACAACCTCACGCCGAACCTCAAGGCGCGCCTGAGCTGGTCGACTGGCTTCGGTCGTCCGCCGCTTTCGAATCTCCGGCCCAACGAGACCGCCAATGAAACTGCCCAGACGCTCACCATCAGCAATCCGAACCTGCGGCCGCTGACCTCGGCAAACTGGGATGCCACGCTCGACTATTACTTCGAGCCGGTGGGCAATTTTTCCGTCAGCTGGTTCCACAAGACGATCAAGGACTACATCGTCTCCGGCATTAACAGCGGCACCATCGCCACGGGCGCGAACAACGGCTTCAACGGCGAATATGGTGGCTTCACCCTACTCACGACGGCCAACGCCGGCACAGCGATCGTGCAGGGCTGGGAGCTCAGCTATCAGCAGCAATTCACGTTTCTGCCCGGTCTGTTGAAGGGCCTCGCCGCCTCCGGCAACTACACGTCGATCGAGACGCAAGGTAACTTCGGCGGCGCGGTTTCCCGCAGCACCAACGAGGTTCCCGGATTCATCCCGCGCACGGGCAACGTCAGCGTTTCGTGGCGCCACCGCGGCTTCAGTGTGCGCTACGGCGTCAATTACACCGGCGACTACATCACCAGTTTCACCGCCGCGAGCGTCGGCCGGAATCTCTACCGCATGAAGCGCACGATCACGAATCTCGGCCTCGCTTATCAGGTGCGCCCCTCCCTCACACTCACCTGCGACGTCGCCAACCTCTACAACGAACCTGAGGCGTTCTACCGCGGCATCCGCGACCAGATGGCGAGCACCAACATCCCCGGCACCTCGATCACCCTCGGCGTCAACGGACGCTTCTGAAGATCTCCCCCGCCCTTTTTTCCGCATGAAACGCTTTCTATTTACGTTACTGTTGGTTGTGGGCGCCGCTGGTCGCGCTGCTGATCGCCCCAATATCGTCGTCATCCTCGCCGACGATGTGGGCTACTCCGACCTCGGCTGCTTCGGCGGCGAGATTGCCACGCCCAATCTCGATGCGCTCGCCGCTGGCGGCCTGCGCTTCACGCATTTCTACAACTCCGCCCGGTGCTGCCCGACCCGCGCCTCGCTGCTCACCGGACTTCATCCGCATCAGGCCGGCATCGGCCACATGTTGAACGACGACGGCGTCGACTCCTATCGCGGCGAACTCAGCCGCCGCAGCGTGACCATCGCCGAGGCGCTCAAGCCCGCCGGCTACCGCAACTACATCGCGGGCAAGTGGCACCTCACGCCCGGCTACACCGCCGAGGCGCAGTCGAAGCGCGCCAACTGGCCGCTCCAGCGCGGCTTTGATCGCTACTACGGCACAATTCAAGGTGCGGGCAGTTTCTGGGACCCCGGCTCGCTCGTGCGCGACAACACCCTCCTCACCGTCGCCAACGATCCCGAGTATCGCCCCGACGAGTATTACTACACCGACGCGATCAGCGATCACGCGAAGAAGTTCATCCACGAGCATGCGCGCGACCACTCCCGCTCGCCGTTTTTCCTCTACGTGCCCTACACCGCCCCGCATTGGCCGATGCACGCGCGCGAAAGCGACATCGCGAAACAGAAAGGCCGCTACGACGCCGGCTACGCCGCGATCCGCGCCGCGCGCTGGGCGAAGCAGAAACAACTCGGCGTGGTCGATGCGACGTGGGGTTTCGCGCCCACCTCCGGCGACTGGGACAAAGTGGAGAACAGGGCTTTCGAGGCACGCTGCATGGAGGTTTACGCGGCGATGCTCACGTCGATGGACGAAGGCATCGGCCGCATCGTCGCCGCGCTCAAGGCGACGGGCCAGCTCGACAACACCGTGATCGTTTACTTGCAGGACAACGGCGCCTGCGCCGAGACCAACGGCCGCGAAGGCCCCTTCACGCCGCGCGCCGCGAAGCCCTCGCTCCCGCCGCTCGCGCCGGACGCGAAGCAATACGGTTTTCTCCCCGCGCAGACGCGCGACGGCTGGCCCGTGCGCAGCGGCTACGGCGTGATGCCTGGACCGGCCGACACCTACGTCGCCTATGGCCGCGACTGGGCCAACGTCAGCAACACCCCGTTCCGCGAGTTCAAGCATTGGGTGCACGAGGGCGGCATCGCGACGCCGCTTATCGTGCACTGGCCGGCCGGTGTCCCCGCGGCGCGTCGCGGAAAGATCGAGGCACAGCCCGGGCAGTTGACCGATCTGATGGCCACCTGCGTCGACCTGGCCGGCGCGAAATATCCCGCCGAATTTGCCGGTGAGAAAATCCATCCCCTCGAAGGAGTGAGCCTTCGCGCGGCCATGGAAGGCCGCGCGCCCGCGACCGACCGCCCCCTGTTCTGGGAACACGAGGGCAACCGCGCCGTCCGCGTCGGCAGCTGGAAACTCGTGGCGCAATTTCCCGGTGGCTGGGAGCTCTACGACCTCGCGACCGACCGCGCGGAGCAGCGCGATCTCGCCGCGCGGCACTCCGGCCGGGTGCGCGAGATGGCCGCGCTCTACAACGCGTGGGCGAAACGCGTCGGAGTGCTCCCGTGGCCGATAGGCTCCGCGATCCGGGCCGAAGCCGCGAAAAAAACTTCCCCGCCGGCCGGGAAATGACCCGACGCTTCTGTCCGATGCAAAATTTCACCGGCCGCCCGCCACGGTGACGACCCGTCAATTAGTGATCCGCTCACAAAATTTTCCGGTGCGCCTTCCGCCGGTGAACGTTGGAGGCTTTGGTCGCCGTCTGCGCGGTGAACGCCCAGCCTAACCACAATAGCCATGCCTCGCCTCATCCGCGCCGCCGATATTCACAATGTTCCGCTCGTCTCGCCCAATGGAGACGTGACGCAACTGTGCTATTTCAATCTCCTGCGCCTGCGCGCGGGCGAGGCGCACACGCTCGAGGTTCCCGGCTGCGAGCTGCTGTGCGTTGTGCTCTCCGGCCAGGCCGACATTACGGTGGGCGCGCAGACGTTTTCCGGCGTGGGCCGGCGCGCGGATATTTGGAGTGGAAATGCCGACTCCGTTTACTGCGGCACGGGCGCACGCGTGAGCGTGCGCGCGGTCCGCGACGGCACGGAGGTCGCGGTGGCGGGTGGTGCGTGCGCGGAAAAATTTGCGCCGTTTCGCATCGCGCCGGAGGAAGTGGAGATGGTGGAGGTCGGCTCGCATGACACGCATTCGCGGCGGCGGATTTTCCACGTGCTCGGCCAAAACGGCGCCGGCCGCGCGGGCAATTTGCTCGTGAGCGAACTTTACGGTGATCCCGGTTGTTGGTCCGGCTACCCGCCGCACAAACACGACACGGAGCGTCCGCCGGACGAGACCGATTTCGAGGAGATCTACCACTACCGCTACCGGCCTGAGACCGGCTTCGGCGTCCAGTTCCGCTACGAGACCGACGGCGGGGGAGCGAATCCGGAAACGGTGATGACCCGCCACGGCGACACGTTTCTCATCGATCGCGGCTATCACCCGACGCTGCGCGCCCCGGGATTTGAAGGCTACATCTTCACGATCCTCGTGGGCCGCCACCAGCGCTCGCTCGTCCAATTCTTCGATCCCACGCACACGCACCTGCTCGCAAAGATTCCCGGCATTCAGGCGATGCGCGACAAGTTCAAATGAACACGCCGATAGCAGCTCCCGCCGCCGAACGTGAACGCCCCTGGCGTTGGGTGATCATCGCGCTCATTTTTCTCGGGACGGTCATCAATTATTTTGACCGCCTCGCGCTGCCGACGCTCGCGCCGGTGCTCCGCGCGGAGTTCAAACTTTCGAATGTGGACTACGCGTGGATCGCGAATTCATTTCTGCTCGCCTACGCGTTCTCGATGTTTCTTTGGGGCGCGGTGTTTGACCGCATCGGCAACCGGCTGGGGTTTGCCGCTGCCGTGGTCATATGGTCGGTCGCCCAAATCGGCACCGCCGCGGCGCGGGGCGTGGCGAGCCTGTGTGGGCTACGGGCTCTTCTTGGCCTTGGCGAAGCGGGCAACTGGCCGGGAGCGACGCGCACCATTGCCGCGTGGTTTCCCGCGCGGCAACGGGCGCTCGCGATGGGTATCGCTAACACCGGTGCCTCGCTCGGACCGGCATTTGCGATCCCGCTGATCATTTGGATGCGCGACGCGTTTGAGTGGAGGGCGGTGTTTGTGATCACGGGTGCGATGGGCTTCGTCTGGCTCGCACTGTGGCTCGCACTCTATCCGAAAAACGAATTCAGCGGAACTGCCGCCGTGACCTCGGCATCCACGCCTGCCCATCCGCCGGTGCCATGGGGTGTGTTGCTTCGCCGACGCGAAGCGTGGGGCATCATCATCGCCCGCTTTTTCGGTGATCCGATCTGGTGGCTCTACGTGAACTGGATGCCGCTCTATCTCGCCGACGCCCGCGGCTTCGACCTGAAGCAACTCAAGGCCACCGGCTGGGTGCCCTATGTCGCCGCCGCACTGGGCGCGCTCGTGGGCGGTTGGTTCTCCGGCTGGATGCTCCGCCGCACCGGCGATGTGAACCGCTCACGTAAAATCGCGATCACGCTCGGCACCGTCGCGATGTTGGCGGGGTTTGCGACGGCCTTTGCCGAGTCCGCGCCGATGGCGATTGCGTGCATGAGCGTCACGCTCTTCGGTTTTCAATTCTGGGTCGGCAACGTGCAGACGCTTGCGAGCGACTATTTCCCGGTGGGGGCGGTGGGTTCGATTGCGGGGTTTGCGGGCACGGCCGCAGGTCTTGGCGCGGTGATCTTCACGTTCTCAACCGGCTGGGTGGTGGATCATTTTTCCTACACCCCGATCTTGATCACGGCGGCGATTCTCGCCCCGCTCGCGACGACCGCGTTGTTTCTGCTCGTAGGTCGCGTGCGGGCATTGGACGTTTCCTGACTTCCCATGTCTGAAAAAATCCCCTCTTCGATCTCTCAATGAAACTATCTGTCCTTCTCCTCGCCTTCGGTTGTGGGTTCAGTCTTGCGGCCAGTTCACCGGCGGCGGTGCCGGCCAAGCCCAACATCATCTTCATCCTCGCCGACGACTACGGCACCGGTGAAGTCGGCTGTTACGGTGCCGACAACTACAAGACGCCCAACATCGATGCGCTCGCTCGCGGCGGGATGCGCTACACCAACGCCTACACCGTGCCGCTCTGCGGCCCTTCGCGCGCCATGATCCTGACGGGCCGCTACCCGTTCCGCACCGGCGCGACGAATCAGGACGCGACCGGGACCTACTCACCGAAAGATTGGACGATGATGCCGAAGGTCTTGAAAAGTGCGGGCTACGTCACCTCGGCTGTTGGCAAATGGGGACAGCTTCCGCTCGGGCCTGCCGAGTTCGGCTTCGACGACTACCTCAAGTTCCAAGGCAGCGGTGCCTACTGGAACACGCAGGACAAAGCCAAAAACTACGAGGTGAACGGCAAGAAAGTCCCGCTGGCCGACAAAGTCTACCTCCCCGACGTGATGCACCAACACGTGACGAATTTTCTCACGACCAATCGCGACCGGCCGTTCTATCTCTACTACTCGCTGTCGCACGTCCACACCGAGATTCTGCCGACACCCGACAGTGCCCCCGGTAGCAGCGATCAGGAAATCTACCGGGATAACGTGGCCTACATGGACAAGCTCGTCGGGAAGCTCATCGCCGAACTCGACCGCCTCAAACTCCGCGAAAAAACCCTGATCGTTTTCTTCGGCGACAACGGCACCTCCGGCGGCAAAGCCGACCGCGCCACCATCGGCGGCCGCCCGCTCTC
>JBKJRG010000676.1:0-3888 GCA_046594805.1 Opitutaceae bacterium
GCGCCATGGCGCCGACCTTGGCGTGGCTGCGGCTTCCAGCCGCAGATCTCTGAACCTGCGGCAGGATGCCGCAGCCACCCGCACGTTCGTGGGCGGTTGCAAACCGCCCCTCCGCAACGACCCGGCTAATTCTTCACCGGCGGCGGCGGTGGCGGCGGGAGGACGCGCTCCTTCGTCTTCAGTTCCTCGAGGATGACTTCGATCGCCTTGTCGAGTTGCTGGTCGACGCCGTGGAATTCCTTCCACGGGTCGTTGTCGACCACGATGTCGGGCTCGACGCCGCGGCCTTCGATCATCCACTGCTTCCCATCGACGGAGTAGAACGTGAACTCCGGCCGCGTGAGCGTGCCGCCATCGACGATCGGCAACGACCCGCGGATGCCGACCACCCCACCCCACGAGCGTTTCCCCACCAGCTTGCCGAGACCGAGCGTCTTGAACCGGAACGGAAAGATATCCCCGTCCGATGCGGAGAACTCGTCGAGCAGGCACACCATCGGGCCCACGAACGCCTGATCGGGGGTCGTGAACGGGGTGCTGTCGCGATACATGTTGATGCCGACCATCTCGCGCCGCAGCCGCTCCGCGATTTGCCCGGAGACGTTGCCGCCGCCATTGCCGCGGTCGTCCACGATCAGGGCGCGCTTGTCGAGCTGCGGGTAGAAATACTTCACGAATTCGTTCAGCCCATTTGGGCCCATGTCAGGGATGTGAATGTAGCCGGCCTTGCCGCCGGTTTTCTCGCTCACATAGGCGATATTCTTCTGCACCCAGTTGTAATAATAGAGCGGCGCTTCATCGGCGATCGGGGTGACGACGATTTCACGCGCGCCCTCCTCGCTGGGTTGCGAATTCACCTGCAACGTGACCTGCTTGCCCACCGTGCCGACCAGCGCGGCGTTCAGGTTGGACAGCTCGCGCACCGGCCGGCCGTTTACCGCGAGGATGAAATCCCCTTCCTTCACCTCGACCCCCATCTCGGTAAGCGGTGACCGCGTTTTGTCCTGCCAGTTTTCGCCGCGCAGAATCCGGTCGATCCGATAGGCGCGGCTCGCGCCGTCCCGCGAGAACGTCCCGCCGAGCAACCCCATCTTGATCCGCGGCGCCTCGTTCGCCCGGTCGCCCCCGCCGACGTAGGCGTGCCCGACGCTCAATTCGGAAATCATCTCGCCAATCACGTAGGTCAGGTCGTTGCGGTGCCGCACGTGCGGGAGCAGCGCGGCGTATTTGGTCCGCATCGCCGGCCAGTCGACGCCGTGCATGTTCGAGACGTAAAAATAGTCCCGCATCTGTCGCCAGCTTTCCTCGAAGATCTGCTTCCACTCGGCGGCCCGGTCGAGGTTCACCTCGAGGCTGGAGATATCCAGCTTGTCCTTGATCTCCGCTTTGGCAGTCGGGAGATCGAGGATCGCGTGCTCGTTCCCCTGCGAAACGAGAAGCTTCTTTCCGTCCGCGCTGTACGATACGGTGCTCACGCCCGTCAGCAGTTCGGTTTCCTTGCGGGCCTTGAAATCGTAGACGTAGAACGCCGAACGCCGTGGCGCCGTGCCCGCCGCCCCGGCACCTCCGGCCGCCAGCCGCGTGTAATAAACCTTTTCGCCCATCATCCGGATGTTGCCGTAATTCGACGGCTCAACCGGCAGCGCGATGATCCTTCCGCCCAGCCCGTCGAGGTCGACTTTCACCACAGGGATTTTCTTTTTCCCAGCTTTCTTTTCCGCGGGCGTCGTTTCGTCCAACGCCGCCGCCGGCTCGGCCTTGATCGTGGCCGCTCCTTCTTTCTTCGCCGGCGCCTTTTTCGCCGGCTGCTTCGCCGGTTCTTTTTTCTTCGCGTCCTTCGCCTTCGGGTCCGTCTTGGCGGGCTCCTTGCGGTCGGCCGTGGGTGGCGTCGCGCCCGGGGCATCGGGCGCGGGCTGCTTCTTTTCGTCCACCTGGGTCGTCTCATCCTCCTTCGGGCCGCCGGCGCTCGTGGATGCCCTGGCCAGGCTGCTTAGGTCCGGCTGCGCTTTCGGCTCTTTCGGTTCCGTCTTCGCGTCCGTCTCCGGCGTCTCGTCCTTTTTCTCCTGGTCCTCTTTCCCGAGATCGACTTCGTCGCTCTTCACTTTGAGCGGCGACTCGGTGGCCTTGGTCAGGGCGATCAGATACGGCCGCTCCTGGTCGCGATAGACGTGATTATACTCCAGGTTGCCGAAAGTCGGCGCGAAGTCGCGGTTCGAGGCGAGCGTCAGGAATTTGCCATCGTCGCTGAAGCCCACCGCATTCTCGGAGAACCAGCCGTTGGTCACGTCGTGGGCCGACTTCTGGTCGAGCGAGTACAGCCGCACCTTGCCGTAATCGTTACGCACATTGGAGCCGTTCAGGCCGGGCAGCAGGTAAACGATCCACTTGCTGTCGGGTGACCAGTCGCGGTCGGTGATCTCGAAATTCTTCGCCTGTTCGACCAGCGTGATTTCCTTCGAGGCGATGTCCACGAAGCGCAGCCGCATCTTGCGATCACCCCAGAGCAATTTACTGCTGTCCGGCGACCAGGCGGGCGCAAAATAGTAAGTGTCCGCTCCCTTCGTGATCTGCTGCGCCTCGCCCTTGCCATCCTGCGCCCGGAGCCAGAGTTCGTTCTCGCCGGTCTCGTCGGAGAGGTAGGCGATCCATTTCCCATCGGGCGACCAGCTCGCATCGCGTTCATGCGCGGCGGGATTGCGCGTGAGAGCGCGCACCGGCCCGCTTTTGGCCGGCACGGTGAAAATCTCGCCGCGCGCCACGACCACCGCGCGCTTGCCATCGGGCGCCGGGCGCACGCGGGTGACGTTCTTCGTGACGTTGACCACGCCATCGCGCGCGATCGCCAGATCCTCGCGGACGATGATCGGCACCGGGCGCGCCCGCTCGGTCACAAGGTCGAAGTGCCAGACGTAACCCGCCTGTTCGAAGACGATCCCGCCCTGGCCGATCGACGGGAATTTGATGTCGAAGTCCCGAAAGGTGGTGTGCTGCCGCGTCTCCTTCGAACCGAGATCGTACGAGTAGAGGTTGAACCGCCCGTCCCGCTCCGAGGCGAAATAAATTTTGTTGTTCGGCGCCCACATCGGGATGATGTCCTGCGCCTCGTGGTTGGTGATGTTTTCCAGCGCGCCGGTTTTCAGGTCGATGATCCAGATATCGTCGGCCATCCCGCCCTTGTAACGCTTCCAGGTCCGGAATTCCCTGAAGATCCGGTTGTACGCCATCTTCGAATCGTCGGGCGAAAACGACAGGAAGCCTCCGCGCGGCACCGGCATCTGCCGCGGCACTTCGGCATCGAGTCCCACGGTGTAAAGCTGGCCGATGAAGTCGTTCGGCGAAATCATCCGCGAGCGAAAGGCGATCTCGTTGGCCGTATTCTTCCAGCCGAACACGATGTTGTTCGGGCCCATCCGATCGCCCAGATCGTCGCGGCCGAGGGTGGCGGTGTAGGTCAGCCGCTTCGGCGCGCCGCCGGCGGCGGGCATGACATAGACCTCGGTGTTGCCGTCGTACTGCGCGGTAAAGGCGAGCTGTTTTCCGTCAGCGGAGAAGCGCGGGAAAATAGCGTGGCCCGGCCCGTCGGTCAGCCGTCGCGCCGTACCACCCTCCCGCCCCACGGCGTAGAGCTGGCCGGCGTAACTGAAAACAATCTGGTTCCCATGGGTGGCGGGGAATCGCAGCAACCGGGTCAGCTCGGGGTCGGGCGCGGCGGGAGTCTGCGCCACAAGCCGCAAAAACCCCGCTGAAGCCAGCGCGCAGACAAACAGAACGCGGACGAGATTACGCATCCGCCCAGCGAACCTTGCGCCGCGCCCGAGGCAAAAGAAAAGCATGGGCCCTGCCCTGCAGCTCCACGGTCTTTCGTTTTGGCTGTTCAAACGCCTTTAC
>JBKJRG010000685.1:0-11190 GCA_046594805.1 Opitutaceae bacterium
CATCCAACCCGGCCTTGGTTTTCTCACCGCCGTGACATTTCACGCAGTGCGTTTCGAGAATAGTGAGGGCGGGATCGGGGTGCCCGGGTGACGGCGCGGGCTGGGCCCACGCGGCGACTGTGGCGATGAAGGTGAGCGTTCCGTGCCGCAGCCATGGCCGGGCGTAGCCACGAGCGTGAGCGAGTGGAGGTTCGTCCACTCGCTCACGCTCGTGGCTACCCTCGGAGCAACTCCTAAATCGGATCATCTTAGGAACTTGAAGCAAACCCCTCAGAACGATCCCTTGACCCCAAACGACCAGAGCGACCCATAGGTGGTGCGCTGGCGGAACCGCGCGTGCTCCGGGGTGCTCGGGCCGTAGATTTGAGTGTCGTTGGTGGCATCGCCAACATTGCGCAGGTTCGCGAACACCGCGAAACGACGGGCAAGGTTGTACTCGCCCTGGAGGTCGAGGAAAAGTTGTTTCGAGCCCCAAGTGTAGGTGCCGGGCTCGATGCTGCGACCGGTCAGCGGCGCCTGGCGATTCCGACCGCGGTAATTCCAATTGGCGCGCAGGTTGAACTTTTCGCGGGTGAGGCTGATGCCCCAATTGTAACTGCGCGGAACGTAGCCGGCGAAGTTCGCCGTTTCGTTGCCCGTGGCCCGCAGCGCGCTGGCATTGGCGAACACCTGGAGTCCCCGCGCCCAGCGGGGCAGGAAGGTCAGGGCCTGCTTGTAATCGAATTCGACGCCGGTCATTTTGACGAGCCCGGTGACATTGGTCTGCGTCGCGGCGGTGAAGTTGCCGTAAAGGGCGGGGTCGAGGCCGTAGAGCGAGAGGAATTCCGGGGTGACCGGCATGTTGACGCTGCCGAAGAAATTCTCGAATTCGCGCCGAAAGGCGCCCACGGAGATCTGCCCGACGCCCTCGAAATAATATTCGAGCCGGACCTTGGCCGTCTGCGCGCTCCATGCCTTGATCGCGGCGTTGGTGACCGTGATCAGGTTGGTGGGCGAGGGCGGGGCATCGATGTCGGGCAAGGTGACGCCGCCGGCGTACTGATTGAAGTTTGGGCGGCCGACAGAGGTGTAGTACGCGGCCCGCGCGATGAGGTTGTCGCGGAGATTGAAGCTGGCGTTAAGGCTCGGGAACCAACGCAGGTATTCCTTCTCCGCGTGAAACGCGCGGTCGAGGAAGGTGAGTTGCGAAGCCCCGAGCAGGTTGGTGGCGGGCACGATCAGGAGTGGCGTGCCATTGGCCGCGCGGAGGACCCGCCCGGCTGCGTCGCGCTGGAAATTCCGCGGCGGATCGTTGAACGGGCCCTCGCCTTCGACGTTGGTCTGCTCCGCACGCAGGCCGCTGACGAGCTTCAGCCGCCGATTGAAAAACGCCACGTCGCCCCGGAGGTAGGCCGCGGACACGGTCTCCACCGCCAGCTTCGAGGCCGAGACCTCCGAACGATACAGGCTGTTCGGATCGAGCGTGAAGTAGGACGGGTTCGATTTGAACAGATTGAAGGCATCCTCGGTGCTGGTGTACTGAAACGCCGGAAACCCATACGGCGGGATGCGCTGCGAAAAGACCTCGTCCAGCACGACCCCGGCGCGATCGTCGCTGCCCGTCGCCGTCGGCGAGGTGCTGGAGCGGCCATCGGCGCCGACGAAGGCATAGGGCGGCGTGCTCTGGCGATCGTCACGCCGCGACTGCCGCACATCGAGCCCGCCCTTCAGGAGCAGGGGGACGCCGCCGAGATCGAATTCGCGCCGCAGGTTCGCGTAGGCGCTGCGCTTCTCATCGCTGGTCCGTCGGAACGTCGCGTTGGCGGTGCTCAGGGCGTAGCTGTTCAGGTTATAGATGTCGACCGGCGCGCCGGTCGTCCCGTCCGTCACGCTGATTTGCCGCGGCCGCAGATAGAAAATGTCGTCATACGACACCGTCACATTTTGCCGCGTGGACACAACCTGGTTGAAATAGCCCTTGTCCGCGCTGCGGAAATGCAGCCGTTCCTTCGAGTACCCCACGCCGCTCTCGGCTTTCCAGATCGGGCCGTCATGACGGTAGACGAGCGTCGGCATGATCTTCACCCGCGAGTGGTGGCGGGACTGCGAGGTATTGCGGACTTCGCCGCGACCGATCTGCCCGCGGGTCGACGTGGGTGTGAAGTCACCCGGGTTCACGCGGTTCACAAAAAAGGAGATGGTCCGCTGGTTGAGCGGCGAGTCGAACATCGTCACCTCGAAGGAGAGCGAGACGCGATCGTTGGGCGAAAACTTGTAGTCAATCGTCGCGGCGGCCGACGTGCGCATGGTGGTCTTGCCGCCATCCTCGACGACGTAGTCGGTGAGGTAGGGCCGGTCCGGCGTCGTGTCGGGATACTGCGTCGCGGCGGTGGTCGCGGTGATGCCATTCGTGGCCGCGCCGGCGCCGCGCCACGTGTTGGCCGTGCGGGCTTCCTCGGTGTATTGCTTGGTGTTGGCGCCAGTGAGCGTGAAGCCGAAGCGATCGTTGACCGGCTTGATGTAGGAGAAATCGAAACCGGGATGAACTTTCCGCTTATTGATCCAGCGGGGGCCCGGGGTCGGGCGGAAATGGCGGTCATTATCCCGCATCATGAGGTACACGCTGTAATTGAAGACGGGCCGCGACCGGTCAAACGCGCTGCGCGGTACCATGTTGACCGAGCCGGCGAGGGCGGAACCTGGCGACTCGGGCGTCGGGGAGTGCACGACCTCCAGCCGCGAGATGTTGTTCATCGAGATGGTGTGAAAGTCCACGCTCCGCGCCGTGCCACCACCGGCCACGCTCGAAACGTCGAAGCCACCCACCGTAATCGGAACGTATTCCGGGGGGACGCCGCCGATCGAGACGGAGCGCGCGGCGCCCCCGATGAAATCAATCGTGATGCCCGGAAGATATTTCAGGAAGTCGCCCGGGTTGCTCTCGAGCACGCTGCCGAACTCCTCGGCGGAAACCACGTTCACGATATTCGAGGCGAAGCGCTGCTCGTTGATCGCGATCGCGGCGCCGGCCATTTCCCTCGAAGTGGCGACGACGAACTCGGAGAGTTTCACGAGGCTGCCCTCGGCTTCGGCCCGGCCGGGCGCGCCGAGATTGAAATCGCGCTGCACCGTGACCCCGGGTGCGACGCTGACGGCTCCAGTCTGGGGTGCCGTGCCGGTGAAGAATACCTTCACCCTGGCCGTCCCGGCGGGGACGTTGGTCAATCGATATTGGCCGCTGGTGTCGGTAAAGACTTCCAGCCCGGTGCCCTCGACGGTGACGCGCGCGTGCTCCACATACGATCCCGTGCCCAGGTTGGTGATTCGCCCTTCGATCGTCCCCACGCCGGCGTTCTGTCCCGGCAAACGGGTCGCGAGGATAAGGCCCGCCACGGCAAGCCACAGGCGGAAGGAAAGCAACGTGGGGGTTTTCATTAGAGGAGGGGACAAGAATTCTGCGCAGCCGTCGGCAGGGACGAGCACCCCGGCGCCGGCGGAAAAAAACGGGCATCGCATTGGCGAGTAGTCCGGGATCATCGGCCGGATTCTTTTCGCGGAGCGAGGAATTACTTCAGGTCGTGGTGTGACAATTCAGCGGAGGGAGCAGGGCGTCTGGGCACCGACGTGTCGGGACGGTGGTGGGGGTAACCGCCGATCGTGCCCAACCAGCTAGAAGGCGGGGATTTCCTGCGCGCCGGCTGGAAATGCGAGGCCTCGCCGTCTCTTTGGATCCGGGATTGCGTGTCTGCCGCTTGCGATTACGTTTTCGGCTGTCGATTCGCATCACCCCATGCCAACCCTACGCCCCGCCCCGCGACCATTGCCGTTGACCGGCCTCCTGTTCGCCTGCCTCGCGACTGCGCACGCCGCGAGCGACGATTTTTTCCGGCAACACGTGGAGCCGATTCTCCGGGAGAACTGCCACAAGTGTCACAGCCATTCCGCGGACAAAATCAAAGGCGGGCTTCTGCTGGACTCGCGGGCTGCGGCGCTGGCCGGCGGCGATTCCGGTGCGGTCCTCCTTCCCGGCGAGCCGGAGAAGAGCCTGTTGATCGAGGCCATCCGCTACACGAACGAAGATCTGCAGATGCCGCCCAAGGGCAAAAAACTTTCCGCCGAGCAAATCACCACGCTCACGGAATGGGTGCGGCAGGGCGCCGTTTGGCCCGAGGATTCCCCGGCACCGCTGAAAACGCGGCGGAAAGGCGGAATCACGAATGAGGATCGCCAGTGGTGGGCCTTCCAACCGCTCGCCCAGGTCAGCCCGCCGCCGTCCTCCAGCAGCTGGGCGGTGAACGACGTCGATCGTTTTGTGCTGGCCCGGTTGCAAGCAGAGGGCCTGGCGCCCGCGCCCCGCGCGGAAAAAGCGGCGCTCTTGCGGCGCGTTTATTTTGATGTGACCGGCCTGCCGCCCTCGCCGGCGGAGGTGGACGCTTTTCTGATCGATCCCGCGCCGGATGCCTATGCGAAGGTGGTGGATCGGTTGCTGGCGAGCCCCCGCTATGGCGAACGCTGGGCCACGCACTGGCTCGACCTGGTGCGTTATGCGGAGAGCGATGGCTACAAGGCGGACGATTACCGGCCGAATGCATGGCGCTACCGCGACTACGTCATCGCGGCCTTCAACGCCGACAAACCCTACAATCGGTTCGTGCAGGAGCAGCTGGCCGGCGACGAGCTTTGGCCGGATGACCCTGCGGCCCGGACTGCGACGGGTTATTTCGCGCATGCAATTTACGAATACAACCAGCGCGATGCCGTGGGCCAGCGGGAGACCCTCCTGAACGACATCACCGACACCACCGCGGATGCGTTCCTGGGCCTCGGCCTCCAGTGCGCGCGCTGCCACGACCATAAGTTCGATCCGATCCTGCAGAAGGATTACTTCCGGCTGCAGGCGTTCTTCGCGGCGCTGCAACACCCCGCCGACGTCCCCGTGGCCACGGCGGCCGAGCGCTCGGACCACGCGCAGAAGCTGGCCGCCTGGGAGGCGAAGACGGCCGACCTGCGCCGCCAGCTGGAGGAGCTCGACGCGCCCTATCGCCGCAAGATCGAGGACGAGTCGATCAAGAAATTCCCGCCCGAGACGCGCGCCATCCTCGAGAAGGCCGCGACCGACCGCACGCCGTACGAGCAACAGATCGCGACGTTGATGCTGAAACAGGTCGAATACGCCTGGGACGAGAAACGTTTCGCCAGCACGGTGAAGGAACCCGCCAAGTCACAACGCAACGCCCTGATGGCCGCGCTCAAGAAATTCGAGTCGGAGAAGCCTGAGCCCCTGGCTGCGAGCCTGGTGGTGTCCGACATCGGCCGGGTGGCGCCGCCCGTGACGATTCCCAAGAAGGCCGCGCTGGGCGAGATCGCCCCCGGGTTCCTGACGCTGCTGCAAGCGGCGCCCGCCGCCATCGAACCAATGACGGGGCCCACCACCGGCCGGCGCGCGGCCCTGGCGCGCTGGATCACCCAGGAGGAAAACCCGCTCACCAGCCGGGTGATCGTCAACCGCATTTGGCAGGCGCATTTCGGGCGCGGCCTCGCGGTCAACGCGAGCGACTTCGGCCGGCTGGGAGAAAAGCCCTCGCATCCGGAATTGCTCGACTGGCTGGCCCGCACGTTCGTCGAGCAGGGCTGGAGCTTCAAAAAACTGCACCGGCTCATCCTCAACTCCGCCACCTACACGCAATCCGCCGCGAGCCCCATCGCCGCCCAAGCCGCTCTGAAAGACCCGGAGAACCGGCTGCTGTGGCGCGGATTCGTCCGCCGGCTCGATGCCGAGCAAATTCGCGACGCCGTGCTGGCGACCACCGGAGAGCTGACGCTGCGCGGGGGCGGGCCCAGCGCGGAGACCGAAGCCCCGGTTCGGAGCATTTACCAGAAGGTCCGGCGCAACCGCCACGATCCTGTGCTGGAAGTTTTCGATCAGCCGGAACGCTTCGTGAGCAGCGCCGAGCGAAATGTCACCACCACTTCGACCCAGGCATTGTTCCTGTTCAATGGCCGGTGGGCTCAGGAGCGGGCGGGCGTGCTCGCCGCGCGACTTGGCCGGGAAAATCCGACCGACAGCTCGCGCGCGATCACCGAGGCATATCGACTGGCCTTGGGACGCAATCCCACCGGGAGCGAGCGCAACGCCGGGCGGGCGTTCCTCCAGGAGCAAGCGGCGCGCGTGGCCGCGAAAGAACCGGAGGAGGACGTGGTGCCCTTCATTGCGGAGAAGATGCGGTTCCGTGACGGCACGGCCGCCGTCATCGCCCCGGATAGCCCGCAGGAGCGATTAGTCGTCCCGGGCGGGCCCGGCCTGCCCAAGGGCGAATTCACGATTGAGGCCTACATCAATTTGAAATCGTCGCACGACGCCGATGGCGTGCGCACCATCGTGTCACAGGGCTCCGCTGGGGCCGGTGAGGCGGGCTGGGTCTTCGGCGTCACCGGCAAGCGCTCGCACCAGCCCCAGACCCTCGTGCTCAAGCTGAAAGCGGGAGCGACCGGCGGCCGGGGCGCGGCCAGCGATGAAATCGTTTTCTCCGGGCTGCATATCGCGCAGGACACGCCCTACTTCGTGGGCGTCTCCGTGCGACTCGCCGATCCCAGCGAGCAGGGCATTACGTTTTATGCCAAGGACCTTACCGACAACGACGACCCGCTCCACAAAGTCCAGGTGATGCATGCCGTGACCAGCGGCACCGGTGCGGCGATGCCCCTGGTGATCGGTGGCACGCTCCAGCGCGGCGAAAGTGTCTTCGACGGGCTGATTGACGATGTGCGCCTGTCGAACGTCCCGCTTGGGGTGGATGAACTCCTGCTGAACAGCCCCGCCGTGCGCGGGCACACGATGGGCTACTGGAAATTCGAGGCCAAGACCGATCCGCTGGGGGACAGTTCGAATCGCGGACTAGCCGTCAGTGCGGTGAAAGTGCGCCGGCCGCCGCCCGATCCGCGGGCGGTGGCGCTGGCCGATTTCTGCCATGCGCTCCTCAATGCCAACGAATTTCTTTACGTCGAATAATTCATGAATCCGGACTATTCTTTTTGTGGTCGACAGGACTCCGCGCTGAACCGACGCGACTTTCTCGTCCGGGCCGGCGGCGGCTTTGGCGCGCTCGCCCTGTTGGAATTGCTGCAGCGCGCGCCGTTGCCGGCGGCGGCGGGCGCGGGGGCCGGCCATCCGCTGGCGGCGAGGCGGGGCCCGATCCCCGCGAAGGCGAAGAGCGTGATTTTTCTTTTCATGGAAGGCGGCCCGAGCCACCTGGACCTTTTCGATCCGAAGCCGCTGTTGCAGGAGCTCGCGGGAAAACCGATCCCGCCGAGCTTCGGACGCGTGATCACGGCGATGGGCGAATTCGATTCGCCCATCCTCCCCTCGAAACGCACCTGGAAACAGCACGGCCAGTCCGGCCTGTGGGTGAGCGACTGGCTCCCGCACATTGCCACGATGGCCGATGAGCTGGCCGTCATCCGCTCCTGCGTCGCCGACGGCATCAATCATTCGGCGGGCGTCTGCCAGATGAACACCGGGTCGGTAATCGCCGGCCGGCCTTCGCTTGGTTCGTGGGTCAGCTACGGGCTGGGCACCGAGAACCAGAATTTGCCGGCATTCGTGGTGATGCAGGACGAACCCGCCACAGTCATCAACGGCCCGCGCAACTGGGGCAGCGGATTCATGCCCGCGGTGTACCAGGGAACGCGGATCACCGCGGGCAGCGAGCCGATCGCGAACCTGAACCGGCCGGAGGGCGTCGGCGATGCGCAGCAACGCGGCAAGCTCGACTTTCTCACCGCGCTCAATCGCGGCCACGCCGCGGCGCACGAGGGCGAGGCGGAGCTGGAGGCGCGGATTGCGAGCTACGAACTGGCCTTCCGCATGCAGGCGGAAGCGCCGGAAGCGGTCGATCTGACGCAGGAGACGGCGGCGACGAAGCAGCTTTATGGCATGGACGAAAAGCCCACGGCGGAATTCGGCCGGATGTGCCTCCATGCCCGGCGCCTGGTGGAGCGCGGGGTGCGGTTTGTGCAGCTCTACAGCGGGGCGGGCAGCAAGTGGGACGCCCACAGCGATATCGAAGGCAACCACACCCGACTTTGCCGCTCGACCGACAAGCCGATTGCCGGCCTGCTGCGCGATCTGAAGTCCCGCGGGATGCTCGACGACACGCTGGTGGTGTGGGGCGGGGAGTTTGGCCGCACGCCGATGAGCGAAAAAGGCAATGGCCGCGACCACAACGCCACCGGGTTCACGATGTGGATGGCCGGGGGCGGCGTGAAGGGCGGCCAGACGATCGGCACGACCGATGAGGTGGGCCTGCACGCCGTGCAGGATCGGCTGCACGTGCATGACTTGCACGCGACGATTCTCTGGCTTCTCGGGCTCGATAACATGGGCCTCGTTTACAACTACAAGGGCAGGCCGGAGCGCCCGACGTTGAACGAAGGCGAGCCCTACCGGAAAATCGCAGGGGCGTAACCGACGGCGCGGGAACGCATGAGGTCCCTCCTGCTCCGGTGATCCATCGCCGCGGTGGCGGGGAATAGGAAAATGGTTTGTGCGATTTGTCGCGAGCCTTCACCACCGCACGCATGTCCGTCGGATTTCGCCCCGCCACCCGGCCCACGATGTACTTCATCGGGGTCACGACCCGACAATCCTCGATCAATGCCGTCTTTCCGCTCTGGGCGGAGCGGTTGGGGCTGGGCGAGTGCGAACTCGTTGGGCTGGACTTTCCCCTGCACGCGGCAGCCGCGGAGTACCGCGCCGCGGTGGACCTCATCCGGCGCGATCCGCTATCACTCGGCGCTCTGGTCACCACTCATAAGATCGACCTCTGCGCGGCGTGCCGCGACCAGTTCGATTTCCTCGATCCGCTGACGCAGTCGCTCGGGGAAATCGGCAGCATTTTCAAACGCGCTGGCCGGCTGCACGGCCGCGCGGTGGATCCGTGGACGTCGGCCCACGCGCTGGCCGCGTTCCTGCCGCGCGAGCACTGGCGGAATCGTGCGGAAGCGCTCGTGCTCGGCGCGGGTGGCGCCGGCACGGCGCTCGCCTGGCACCTCGCGCAGGCGAGGCACGGGCCGGACCGGCCCGGCCGAATTCACGTGGCCGATCGCGCCGCGGAGCGGCTGGAACAGCTCCAGCGGCTGCACGCGACGTGGCCGGGGGCCACGCCGCTTGAAGTTCAGGTCGTCGCGGAACCCGCGGACGCGGACCGGCTCCTGGCGCGTCTTCCGCCGGGATCGCTCGTGGTCAATGCGACGGGTGCAGGCAAGGACACGCCCGGCTCACCCCTGACGGACGTGGCAGTGTTTCCGGAACGCGGGCTGGCCTGGGAATTCAACTACCGCGGCCAGCTCGTATTTCTCGAGCAGGCGCGGGCCCAGCAGCAATTGCGCGGGCTGCACGTGGAAGACGGCTGGATTTATTTCCTGCACGGCTGGACGCGCGTGATGGCGGATGTTTTCGACCGTGAGATTCCTGCACACGGACCGCTCTTCGAAGACTTGGGGCACATCGCAGGGCGGACGCGTTGAATCGCGCAGTCGTCCCGGCGGCAAGCGACTCCACCAGCGAGCGAGGCTCCCCGAAAAACTTGCCCTGCGTGGTTGGCCGGCAAACTCTGTGGCCCCGAGAACCGACGCGACCGTCGAAACCCGGCCCCTTATGAAATCCGCCATCACGCGCCGCCGCTTTGTCACTCGCACCGCCGGAGCCGTGGCCGCCGGCTCGCTGCTGCCGCACTTCGCCTTGGCCGCCAGTGCACCCTCGGCGACCGCGAACGTGCGCTCGGATTACCAGCCCGGCCCGAAACCTGGGCCCGTGGTCAAGCCAGGTGAGTTCGTGTTCGCGGCCGCCCACTGCGATCACGGCCACATCAACGACCAGTGCAGTTCGCTGATCGACGCCGGCGGCACGCTGAAGTGGGTTTTCGAGCCTGATCCCAAAAAACGCGATGCCTTCCTTGCTCGCTTCAAGCAGGCCAGGGCCGCCCGTGCCCTCGACGAAATCCTGAACGACTCGGAGGTGAAAATGGTCACCGCCGCCGCCGTGACTTCGGAGCGCGCCGCGGTGGGTTGCCGCGTCATGGAGGCGGGAAAAGATTATTTTACGGACAAGGCGCCGTTCACCACGCTTGAGCAATTGCGGGAGGCGAAGGCGGTCGCCGCCCGCACGGGCCGGAGATACATGGTCTGTTATAGCGAGCGGCTGCGTTCCGAGGCCGGCATGTTCGCCACCGAGCTGGTGGCGCGGGGGGTGCTGGGGCGCGTGATCCAGGTCGTGGGCCTCGGGCCGCACCGGTTGAACAAAGCCTCGCGGCCAGACTGGTTTTTTCAGCGGGCAAAATACGGCGGGATCCTCTGCGATCTTGCGAGCCACCAGTGCGAATCCTTCCTCACCTATGCCAGCGTGACCGATGCGACGGTGGCGCATGCCTCGGTCGGCAATTTCAACAACCTCGACAAGCCGGATTTCGAGGATTTCGGCGAGGCGACTTTGGTTGGGGATAACGGAGCGACAAATCAGATTCGAGTGGACTGGTTCACGCCCAACGGACTCGGCACCTGGGGTGACGGGCGGACCTTTATCCTCGGGACGCAGGGCTACATCGAACTGCGGAAATATGTGGATGTGGCCCGGGAGAAATCCACCGATCACGTTTACCTCGTCGACGACAAGGGAGAGCACCATCTGCCGGTGGCCGGGAAAGTAGGCTATCGGTTTTTCGGCGACTTGATTCTCGATTGTCTCAACCGCACCGAGAAAGCGATGACCCAGGCGCACGCCTTCAAGGCGGGCGAGCTCTGCGTCAAGGCGCAGGCCGCCGCACGCCGGCTGATATGAACGAACGCCGGTGTCGTAGCCACAGAGCGTGAGCGAGTGGACCGGATTTCCAGTCGCTCACGCTCGTGGCTACGAATGCCATGGCCGGCGAGCTGGCCCACAGCCACCACACGCGCGGTCCGTGCGGGGCATAGACCCTACGGCGAATCGCCGACACCCCTGTTAAAATGGCGCCGTGATTACCGTGTCCGCCCCGGCCGCTGCCCCCCTGACGCCGCAAAACAAGTTTGTCGTGCTGCCGCGTTTCCCCAGCGCGTGCACTTCCTTGCTGAATCGGGTGAGCGACCTCATCTGGGAGAAACGTTTTAACATTCGCACGGCTGGCCGGCGTGATGTCCATCATGCCGACGCCGTCCATTACGAGCCGCTGCCGTATC
>JBKJRG010000718.1:0-16970 GCA_046594805.1 Opitutaceae bacterium
TGGGATTCCTGGCCCGCCATTTGGGGCGGTAGAATCTCCAAATGTAGGGGCGTCGCTTGCCGACGCCCCGGGGTTGCGAGGACCATTTCGGATTCGCGGGCGTCGGCGAGCGACGCCCCTACGGGAACGGCGTGCCCATGAGCCCCGTGCCCCGCGCAACCGTTTCGGGGGGGGCGCATCTCAGTTTCTGGACAGCGGGTCGGAGCCTGTCGTGGCACGGGCATCTTGCCCGTGTGTGACATGGGCATCCTGCCCATGTAGGCGGCGCGGAGCGCCGTCCACGGGCGGGACGCCCGTGCCACGTTCGCGCTGTCCAGAAACTGAGATGCGCCCTTTCGGGGGAATCCTGGTTGTTTACCTCTTTCGCGCGGCGTTGGATCGTGCTTAACATCCCAATGTCGTCGTGACCTGACCCGTCCGCCGACGCAGTTTTCCCAACCCCACACCGCCTCTGCCGAACCGCCGGCGAGCCCCAAGCCATCATGACTACCCTCCCTTATCCTCGCGTGACTCGCAGCGTCCTGTTCGTTGCCTCGCTGTTGCTCCTCACCGGCGGTCGCTTGAACGCACAAGCCACCGCGACTCCTGCGGACGCTCCGAAGAAGAGCACCGACTCCGACGAGACGATCAAGCTCACGCCTTTCACGGTGAACACCGACAAGGACACCGGCTTTGCCGCCACCAGCGCGCTCGCCGGCGGTCGACTCGCGACCGATCTGCGCGATACGCCCGTGGCGTATTCGGTCATCAATCGCGATTTCATCGACGCCCTGAACATCACGGACCTGCAGCAGGCGCAGAACTGGGCCACGGGCTCGACGTTTCAGTCGGACATCGGGACCTTCAATTTCACCACCTTCACCGTCCGCTACAATTCGCGCGGGGTCAGCGCGGGCCAGCAGCAGCGGAATTTTTTCCCGGTCAACGGCGACAACGACAGCTACGCCCTCGAGCGCTACGATTTTGGTCGCGGCGCCAATTCCATTCTCTTCGGCAACGGCAGCCTTGGCGGCGTCAGCTCCTCGACGACCAAACGCGCGCGGACCGATCGCGCGTTCCAGGACTTCAAGCTCAGCACCGGCTCGTACCACCTGATGCGCGCGACGGTGGACATCAACCAGCCCCTCGGCGAAAAGCTCGCCGTGCGCGTGGCCGGCGTGGGCCAGCACGTCCTCGGTTGGCGGCAGAAGGAATTCGACAAGCGCAAGGGCGTTTTCCTCACCACGACCGCGCGGCCTTTCCGCAACACCCAGATCCGGGTCGAAGCCGAGGCGATCAATCGCGAGGTCAACCAGCCGATCAACAATCTCCAGGACCAGTTGTCCGGCTGGGATGGTCGCACGACCTTCGCCACGCCGGCTGCGCTGAACGGCGCCGCCGCCGCCACCATCACCGCGTTGCAGGCCGCCGGCGTCAGCCGGCGTCCCGTCAACTATAATGTCTACGATCCCTACAACGGCTTCGAAGGCATCGCGAGCTACACCAACGACCCGATTACGATCGGCGGCGGCACCACGGCCACGACCCCGATCGGCGGTTTCACCTTCGGGGCCAACCCGGCCTTCGGCCTGACCAACGCCAACCTCGTCGTGGCGATGAACGTCCCGGGCAACCGCTTCGATGTCGCCGAGGCCAGCTCTTTTTTCCGCCGTCCCTCCAACCGTTTTTCGATCAACCAGGACGGGCCGCTCCTCGAGTCCTCGTTCCGCGATCTCCAGGTGACGATCGAGCAGAAGCTGGGCGACTTCTATTTCGAGGTGGCGGGCGACATCAACAAGAACTCCAACTACACGAACGGCGAACAGAACCGCGGGGCAAACGCGTCGTACATCGACATCAACCGCGTCCTCCCGAACGGCGCGCCGAACGCGCATTACCTCCAGGCCTACGGCGACGGCAATTTCTTCCGCGGCTTCCGGCACTACGACTACCATAATGTGCGCGTCGCCGCCGCCTACAAGAAGGACACCCGCTTCGGCAACTTCGCGGTCAACACGATGGTCGGCGAGAACAAGAACCATTACACGCTCTCCTATCAGTGGCTCAGCCTCGCCCAGGGCACGGACACTCTGGCCTGGATCAACGGCACCACCAGCGACATCAAGGTCCGCCGCTACTGGAACGAGCCCCGCCGCCCGTTCATCGATCTCGCGGGCAAGCCGATCCCGTACCTCGATCCGAACACCCGCACCACGACGACGGTCACGCCGCGCTGGGTCATTGATCACACCCGCTTCGACACCGAGTCGATTAACGACACGAACTATCGTTACGGCCTCGCGGCCCTGAACGCGAAGTTCTGGCGCGATCGCATCATCCTCCTCGGCGCCATCCGGCGGGATCAGTACAGGACCAACAGCCAGCAAATGGTCGTGACCGGTGACTATCCCAACGATCGCGATCCGCTGAAGCCGCTCTTCAAGCCCAACGCGCCGGACGATTGGGTTTCGCTTTCCTACATTCCGGTCAACGCCGCGGGCCAGCCGCAGCCCGCGATCGCCGCGGTGACCCGCCCCCGGCTCGCCGGCGGCGTCCGCGATCCGCGCTACACGCAATATCGCTTCCAGAACGATTACAACGCGCCGGGCCTCCAGGGCTACGTCAACACGAAGTCCGTTGGCACGGTGGTCCACTTGCTGAACTGGCTTAGCCCGTCGGTGAATTACGCCGAGACCTTCAACCCGCAGAAGGCGTACGCGCTGTTGCAGGGTGGCGGGCTGGTGCCGCCGACCGTCTCCACCGGCTGGAACTACAGCGCGCGGCTCGAGTTCTTCCAGCGGAAGCTCGACGTCAATTTCACCTACTACACCAGCGAGGAAATCAACAATCCGCGGGGCGTGAGCGGGTTTCCGTTCAACACCCTCCTGCAGGCCACGCCGGTCGGCTCCACCGCCGACCTGAACCGCCGCGGCGTGCCGCTGTTCATCGCGGGCAGCGATCTCCAGGACCGCCAGGCCAGCGGGTATGAAGTCGAGGTCACGGCCAACTTGATCAAGGGCCTTCGTATCATGGGCAGCGCTTCGCTGCCAAACGTGTATGGCGCGAACGCGTTTCAACTCACGCGGAAGTACGTCGAGGCGAACACGGAGATCTTCAAGACCATCGCGCAGGATGCGGGCGTGCGGGTCGACGCGAGCAACAACGCGACGGTCGACCCCAGCATTCCCGCGGACCAGCGCCCGGATGCGGAAGCGGCGGCGGACGCCTACAACACCATCTTCATTTCCTACCGGAACCTGAACATCGCGCGGTCGACCGGGGTGAACCAGCCGCTGTACAAGTTTTTTGGCGACTACACCTTTCAGGAAGGCCGGCTGCGCGGGGTCCGGCTCGGGGCCGGCGTGCAATACCGCGGCCGCGAGATCATCGGCAACCGGGGCGCCGACACCATCGTCGATCCCGCCAACCCGGCCCGCGCGATCGACGATCCCTCGCGCAGCGTGAACACCCCGCTTTACACGCCGAAGGGCGATTACACGGTCACGGCGACGTTCGGCTATCTCTGGCGCTTCAACAATCGCAACATCCAGCTCAATCTCGTCATCAACAACCTGCTCAACGATCGCACAGTGTACTGGACCACGTCGACCAACGGCGCCGCGACGAGCGCGCTGCGGCCGCGCGACGGCAACTACGCCTCGCCCGCGCGCGAGACGGTGCCGGTCGGCTTCGGCTTGAAGGCGCCGATCAGCTATAATCTGTCCGCATCGTTTCGATTATAGGCTGGATCGCCGTTGTAGGGGCGTCGCTTGACGACGCCCGGAGCGAGACGGGCGCTTGGTGGTATGCGCGGGCGTCGGCAAGCGACGCCCCTACAACGGGACGGTTGAGAACCCGTCGATTCCTCGCGGCTCGCCCACGAACGTCGCACCGATGTTGGCCTCGTGGATGAAGCCGGTGCGGCCATCCGTCAGAAAGCGCCGCCGTCTGCCTTGGTGCCGCAGAGGCTGACCTCGAGACCCAGCTCCGCGGCGAGCGCGGCCTTGGTGTAGAGCGCGAGATCGGCGGCGGCGGCGGAAGTGGCGTAGGCCACCTGGATGTGGTTCGCCTTGTGCCGCGCCATCATCTGGTCGCGCGACACGCCGTAGGTGACGGCATGCATGATGGGCCACTGGATGGTTGTTTCCTTCCACCGGCGTTCGGTCTCAGCCAGCGGGAGGGCGATGACCTTGGCGCGGCCGAGATCCATCTTGAGCCGGCCGCCCTCGACGAAGATGCGGCTCCAGACAATTTCGCCGGGCTTGGCGATGCCGCGGACGGTGCCGCCGCCCAGCCGGAAGTACATCGGCGGCTGGCGGAGCGAGTCGGTGCCGTGGTAACCGCCAACGTGATGCGCGGGCGGGGCGCTGCCCGAGATGAGAAAGACCCAGACGTACTCGTCGGTGGTGCCGCTGCGATCCGCATCGCCCCAGCGCAGGTCGTGCAGCGTGTTCTCGACCGGCTGGCGGAGCGCGGTGTGGACGCGATTCGTGAACAGTCCGTCGAGCCCGGCGCATTCGTCGACCTCGTTGAAATGAGTCAGCGGCTGGCCGGCGCGGATGACGCGCCCGGCGGCATTCTTCACCGGCGGCCGGTCGCGGTTGTTGAGGAGCCCCTCCACGAGATCGCTGGCCGGCAGCAGATCCTTGAGGCCCTGCTGGTATTGGATGCCGATGGTCTCGCAGCCGAATTCGTCGGCGATCCGCAGCGCGGCGATGTAGGTCCTGCACTGCCAGAGCACCTGCCGCTCGGTCAGCTCGGTCGCCTCATCGGTCCCGAGGTGAAACTTCATGCCGGCGCGCAGCAGCCATTCATAAACCGCGCGGGCCTCGGTCTCGTCGACCGCGGTGGCGCCGGCGTAGAGGGCGGACTGGGACAGCCTTTCCTTGTAGACGCCAGTGGGGAAAAGCAGCTCGTCGGGGATGATGGCGTTGTACATGCCCATGCAGCCCTCGTCGAAGACGCCCATGATGGATTTGCGCACGCGTAAATCCAAAGCGATGCGCTGCGCGATCGCCCTGGCCTTCGCCGGGATCTTTGCGCGAGTGAGCGGCTTGACGTGAGACGTGCGGTGCTTGATCGAGCCTGTTTTCAACCAGGTCGCCAGGCCTGAGGTGAAGAATTCGTCGTCGAATTTTTCGCTCCAGAGCGTGGAGTACTTCACGCCTGCCTTGGTCAGCGAGCCATTAAGGTTGAGCATGCCGACCAACCCGGGCCAGGTGCCGCTCCAGTTGGCGACGGTGAGGATCGGGCCCTGGTGCGAGATGAGACCAGGCAGCAAATGGTGAGAATACTGCCAGACCGCCTCGGCGACGATGAGCGGCGCTTTCGGATGGATGTTCGCGAAGACCGCCATGCCTTCCTTTTGCGAGCCGATGAAGCCATGTTTCTGCGCGGGCTTGAACGGGTGCGCGCGCTTGAGCTTCCAACCGAGCCGGGCGAGTGCGGCAGCGAGGGCCTGCTCCATCGCATGCTGCGCCGGCCAGCAGACTTCGTTGGCGGAAGCGCGCAGATCGCCGTTGGCGACGAGGAGGACCGTTTTGGACTTGGCCTTCAGGAGAGTAGGGGAGTGCAAGCCGGCAAGGTTTGCCCAGAGAAAATCGGCCGACAAGGGTGGAATAGAATGCACTCGAAAAACCGGGAGCGGAATCGATAGATAGGACTTTCGCATGGAGAAAATTCCCGCACCGGCGCCCCGCGCCTTGCTACGCCATCGGCCGGCGGGTTGAAAGATGGCCGCGTGAATTCTCCGACCCATATCCGATCGTTCGAGGTGAAGCCCCTCGACCTGGCCTTGCTCGAGCCCTTTGGGATTTCCGGCGGCGCGCAGGCGGCGGCGAACAATGTTCTCGTCTCGGTCGAGCTCGCTGATGGCACTCGCGGTTACGGGGAGGCGGCGCCGCTGCCACCGTACAACGGTGAGACCCAGGCACAGGCTCTCACGGCGCTGGGTTGGGCCCGCGGCTGGATCATCGGCCGTGATGCGCGCGGGTGGGAGGCGCTGGGACGCGAGTTTCGCGCGGGTGAAGGCGCTTCGTCCGGCTCCGGTCTCTGCGCACTTGAGACTGCCCTGCTCGATGCGCTGGCGCGGCACGATGGCGTGCCGCTCTGGCGGTTTTTCGGCGGAGCCGGCACGGAGCTCGAGACCGACATGACGGTCACGACCGGTTCGGTTGAGTCGGCCGCGGCGGCCGCCCGCGCCATTCGCGCGCGCGGCATCCGGATGATCAAGGTGAAGGTCGGTGGGTCGGCCGGCGTCGCCTTCGATCTCGCCCGGGTGAGTGCGATTCACGAAGCGTCGCCCGATGCGCCCCTGATCCTCGACGGTAACGCCGGCTTCACGCGCAGCGCCGCGGCCGACCTGGTGCGCGGCTTGAAGGTCGCCGGCATTGCGCCTGCGCTCCTTGAACAATGGCTGCCCAAGGATGACCTCGATGGGATGCGTGCGTTGGGTGCGGAGTCGGGCTGGTTGGTGGCGGCCGACGAAAGCGTCGCCTCCGCGGCGGATGCGGAACGCCTCGTCGCGGCCCGTGCCGCGGACGTCATCAACATCAAGCTGATGAAGGCAGGCGTCGCCACGGCGCTGGCGATTGCGGCCACGGCACGCGCGGGAGGCATTGGCCTGATGATCGGAGGCAACGTGGAATCGATCCTCGCGATGACCATGTCGGCGTGTTTCGCGGCGGGACAGGGAGGATTTCAGTTCGCCGATCTCGATACGCCGCTCTTCCTGGCCGAGAACCCCTTCGCGGGCGGTTACGAGTTGCAGGGCGGCATCATCTCCGTGGCGCACGTCAAGGCGGGCCACGGGGTCACCCCCGCCGCGACGCTTGCTTGAGCGCGCCTTACTCCAACGCCGCGCGCAACGCGTGCAGATCCCCGTAGACCGCCTCGGCGCCGGCCGCGTGCAGTTCCTCCGCGGTATGCGTGCCGGTCGTGACACACCAACAGGCGAAGCCGCCGTGGTGCGCCGCCTTCACGTCGAAAGGCGAGTCGCCCACCAGCATCGTGGTCGCGCTTTCGGCGCCGAGGGTGGAGAGGACATGGGCGGCGAACTCGGGCTGTGGCTTCAGCCAGGCGGTGTCGGTCGCGCCGAAGACGCCGGAAAGGTAAGGCGTGAGACCGAGATGATCGCAAATGCGACGCGCCTGTTCGCCCCGCTTGTTGGTGAAGACGGCGAGCTGCTGGCCGGCCTTATGTTGCGTGCGGACCAGCTCCATGGCACCGGGCAACAGCTTCACGTCCTCGAGCAGGATGGCATCGGTGTGGGCGAGGTGCCGGCGCACGGCGTCGGCGAGTTTCGCTTCGGGGAGGAAATGCCGCATCGCATTCTCCAGCCCGCCTCCCACCGCGCGCCGGACCTGCGCCATGGTGGGCGCGGGCAATCCGAATTGCGGGAGCACATGCACGTAGCTCCGATGGATGGTGACGAACGCATCGACGATCGTGCCGTCCAGGTCGAGCAGTAGGGTCTTGAATTGGGCCATGCCGCCCGTGTCATTGCGAGCCGCCGGCCCGCGAGGCAATCCTCGGCTGCTCGAAAATAGCGCCGGCTTCCAGCCGGCTCCGGGGGGCCGGCCGGATGCCGGCGCTACTTCGACCCCGGAGATTTGGTTTGGCGACGGGGCCCGGGCCCAATGAAGTGGTCGGGATGTCGGCCAGCCTGGAAGTCTTGCAAGCGCGCGCAATCGCCACGGACGCGGGCGGCGCCCTCGACGTTGCGCTGGGTGGCGTTTGGCAAATCACCGAGCGCCGGCCGTCGTGGGGCGAGGTGCTCGCCGGACGGACCCCCACCCGCGTCCGGCTGCGGGCGGACGATGTCACCGAATGGGACACTTCGCTGCTGCTGTTCCTATTCGAGGCGGAGCAATGGTGCCGGGTCGCGGGGGTTTATTGTGACACCGAGGCGGTGCCGGAAAAAATTCGCAACCTGCTGGGGCAACTTTCGCGTGCCCACGAAACCAGCGTGCCCTTCGATCGGGCGGAAAGCTTCCTCACCAGCGTGGGGCTCGCCACCCAGGATACGGTCGTGAAGACGAAGGACATCTTCAGTTTCGTCGGCGAATGCGTGCTCAGCGCGGTGCGGCTGGCGCGGTCGCCCCGGAAATTCCGCTGGCGCGATTGCATCGACGAGATGCAGCAATGCGGGGCCATGGCCGTGCCAATCGTCAGCCTCGTCAGTTTCCTCGTCGGCGTGACCCTGGCTTACACCGGCGCGATTGTCCTCCGGCAATTCGGGGGCGACATCTTCATTGCCGACTTGATCGGACTCGCGACGGTGCGCGAGGTGGGCGCGGTGATGACCGCCGTCGTGCTCGCCGGCCGGACGGGAGCGGCGTTTGCCGCGACCCTCGGCAACATGAAAACCAACGAGGAGATCGACGCGCTCGAAACGCTCGGGATCCCCGCCGTGCAATTCCTGGTCCTCCCCCGGCTGCTGGCGCTGGCCGTCATGACGCCCCTGCTGACGTTGTACGCGAATGCGCTCGGCATCCTCGGCGGCATGGCGGTGGCGTACGGGCTGCTGTCGATTTCCCCCACCGCCTATTGGGTGGAGATGCTGACGATCGTGGACCTGTCCGACGTGGCGTCGGGCGTGATCAAGGCCACCGCGTTCGGGCTCATTATCGGGCTGGCCGGCTGTCTGCGCGGCTTGCAGGCGGAGCGCAGCGCTGCGGGGGTGGGGCGCGCGGCGACCTCCGCGGTCGTGACGGCCCTCCTGCTCATCGTCGTGGCCGATGCGATGTTCGCGGTGGTGTTCAACGTGCTCGGCATCTGAGGACCATGAACGCCACCCGCCCACCCGGGTCCCCCCCGGCGATCGAAGTGCAGGCGTTCACCTGCGGCTATGACCGCGAGGTGGTGCTGGACAAGGTGTCGTTCAACGTCGCGAGCGGGGAAATCTTTTTCATCATTGGCGGGTCCGGCTGCGGCAAGAGCACGCTGCTGAGGAACATGGTCGGCTTGAACACCCCGCTGCACGGGCAGGTCAAATTTTTCGGCCAGCTCTTCCACCAGGCGGACACCGCCGGGCGCCGGGCGCGGCTCAAGACCTTCGGCATGCTGTTCCAGGGCGGGGCGCTCTGGACCTCGCTCACCCTCCGGCAAAATGTCGCCCTCCCGCTCGAGGAGTACACGACGCTGACGCCGCGCCAGATCAACGAGATTGCCGCGCTGAAGCTGGCGCAGGTCGGACTGGGCGGATTCGAGGATTATTTCCCGGCCGAAATCAGTGGCGGCATGAAAAAACGCGCCGGGCTCGCCCGTGCGCTCGCGCTCGATCCGGAGATCGTTTTTTTCGACGAGCCTTCCGCGGGCCTCGATCCGGTGACGTCGCGCAAGCTCGACGAGTTAATCCTGCAAATCCGCGCGACCTTTGGCACCACGATCGTGGTGGTTTCCCACGAGCTGGCCTCGATTTTCGACATCGCCGACCGGGTGATCATGCTCGACCGGGGGGCCAAGGGGATCATCGCGGAAGGTCGCCCGCGGGAACTGGCGATGCAGAGTCGCGACCCCCGGGTCGCGGAGTTCCTCCGTCGTGGCGATGTGCTGCCCGCCACCCCATGAAGAATTGTTTTGTCATTCCGGGCCGGGCGAAGAATCCAAGTACCGTGGCTCCCATGGCTTCTGAATCAGCTTTCGCGGGTGGGGCGATTTCCTCCCGGCCAACCGCATGAAAACCAAGGTCAGTCCCGCCATCGTCGGTGCGTTTGTGATTGGCGCATTTGTGCTCGGCATCGTGGCGCTGCTCTCCTTCGGCGGGGTTAATTTTTTCCAGAAACCGCAGCGTTTCATCGTCTATTTCAGCGAGTCGACCCACGGCCTCGACCTGGGCTCGCCGGTGAAGCTGCGCGGCGTCCGGGTGGGCCGGGTGGTGGCGGTGAGCATTCGCTACGAGGCGGAGCGCAACCAGTCGGTCGTCGCCGTGGTCTGCGAGTTCAGCAAGGATGTCGTCACCGATGCCACGGGCGCGGAAATCGACGTGGCCGATCCGGCGGAGCTGGAGACTCTCGTCAAGCGCGGGCTGCGGGCCCGGCTGGAAATGCAGAGTTTCGCCACGGGCCTGCTTTACGTGGGGCTCGATTTCGTCGACCCCAAGGAGCACCCGCCCGAAGTCCGGCTGGGCGAGTCGAAATACCCGGTGGTGCCGTATCTTCCTTCCACCATTTCCGAATTCCAGGCCGGCCTGACCGAGTTGCTGGCAAACTTGAAGCGCGTCGATCTCGCGGTCGTGGCGAAGGACCTCAGTTCGCTGGCCGCCAGCGCGCGCAAGCAGATCGATGGCGTCGATCTCAAGGGCGTGGTCGAGCAGTGGAAAAAAACCGGCGCCCAGGTCGAGGCGATGGCCGCGAACCCCGAGATCCGGAAAACCTTCGACAACCTGAACGCGGCGCTGGCCGACGTCCGGGCGACGGTGGCCAAGCTCGACGCCCAAATTGCGCCCACGAGCCAGGAGTTTGCCACGACCATGGCGGAGGCGAAGAAAACCCTCGCCGACTTCAGCACCGCGGCCGGCGCCGCGCAGGGGTTCATCGCGTCGCAGAGCGGGCTGGGTGGGGAGCTGGCCGGCACGCTCGCCCAACTCAACGAGGCCGCCGAGGCGATCAAGCGCCTCGCCGAGTACCTCGAGCGGAACCCAAATGCGCTCATCACCGGCCGCAAGCGTCCGCAATAATCGGCCGCGCCCACCTCCTTGAACGCCTCCCCGATGAATGTGCCCCGAGTCTTGTTGCTGGCGGCCGCCCTGCTGCCGCTCGCCGGCTGCCTGGTTACGCTGCCCCAGGCGGCCGTCGATCCCACGCGCTACTATGTCTTGTCCATGTCCAGTTCTCCCCTGGCGTCCCCGCCGGCGGAGGGTGCCCCGGTCGTGCAGCTGCGGCCGATCGAGCTGGCCAGTTACTTGACGGCGCGGCCCATCATTATCCGCCGCGGTGACAACGAGATCGAATTCCGCGAATTCGCGCGCTGGGGCGAGCCGCTGGATTTCGGCATCGGTCGGGTCTTGCGCGAGGAATTGCAGGCGCGCGGATCGGTCGGGTCGGTGCTCGCGGGAGGATGGCGGGCCACGCCGAGAAGTTCGACGCACGAGTTGACGGTCCGCGTGCTCGCGTGCGAAGGCCAGGCCGACGGCAGCGTAAATTTTCGAGCCGTGTGGGAAATTACGGCCGCCGCGGGCAAACCCGCAGCCGTGGCCCGCGGCGATTTTCGCGCGGCGAATCTCAAATGGGGCGGCAAGAACGAAGCGGATCTCGCCGCGCGCCTGAGCGAGGCGGTGGGCGCGCTGGCCGCGGAAATCTCCGCGGCGCTGAAGAAGTAGGGCGGACGTTGGCGGAAGAGGGGTATTTTTGGGGATGCGGCGCCCTCGCCGCGTTCCGACGTCCTACCGCGGCCCGTTCCACCAGCTCAGGGTCCCGAGCCGGTCGAGGGACGAGGGCGCCGCGGCCCCCACTCAGGGCGCCTACTTCAACGCCGCCGCAATCCGGCTCAACGCCGTCTCGACGTTCTCGCGGGAATTGAACGCGCTGATCCGCACGTGGCCCTCGCCGCATTTGCCGAAGCCGGCGCCGGGCGTGCACACGACCTGCGCCTGGTTCAGCAGCAGGTCGAAGAATTCCCACGAGTCGCGGCCCGTGTTGACCCAGATGTATGGGGCGTTGTCGCCACCAATGCAGGTGAAGCCCTGTCGCTTCATCGCATCGCGAATCAACTTCGCGTTCGCCAGGTAGAAATCGATGAGCGCGCTGGTCTGCTGCCGCCCGTCGGCGGTGAAGATCGCCGCCGCGGCCTTCTGAATCGGATACGCGACGCCATTGAATTTAGTCGAGTGCCGGCGGTTCCAGAGCGCATGCACCGCGTGGGTTTTCCCCGCGGCATCGTAAGCCATGAGGGACTTCGGGATCACGGTGTAGGCGCAACGCGTGCCGGTGAAGCCCGCGGTCTTCGAGAAGCTGCGGAACTCGATCGCGACCTCACGCGCGCCTTCGATTTCGTAGATGGAGTGGGGGATGGCGGGGTCGCGAATGTAGGCCTCATAGGCGGAATCGAAGAGGAGCACCGCCTTGTTTTTCTTCGCATACTCGACCCAAGCGGTGAGCTGCGCCCTGGTCGCGACCGCGCCGGTCGGGTTGTTGGGAAAGCAGAGATAAATCAGATCGGTCGCCACTGTCGGCACCGCAGGGACATAGCCGTTGGCGGGCGTGCTCTCCAGATAGGTGATGCCCTCGTAGCGGCCGTCGACATTGGCGCCGCTGCGACCCGCCATCACGTTGGTGTCGATGTAGACGGGGTAAACCGGATCGGGGATGGCGAGGCGGATGTCCTGGGCGAAAATTTCCTGGATGTTGCCGCAGTCGCACTTCGAGCCGTCGGACACGAAAATCTCGTCCGCCTCGATCGGGCAGCCGCGCGCCGCGTAATCGTGCTGCGCGATCGCATCACGGAGGAACGCGTAGCCCTGCTCCGGACCATAGCCCTTGAAGGTGGCGCGCCGGGCCATCTCGTCCGTCGCCGCGTGGAGCGCCTCGACGCAAACCGGCGGGAGCGGCTCGGTGGCATCGCCGATGCCGAGCCGGATGACCGGCCGGTCGGGGTGGGCGGCGACGTAGGCGTTCACCCGGCGGGCGATGTCACTGAAAAGGTAGGACGCCTTCAGCTTGGTGTAATTCTCGTTGATGCGGATCATGGTGTTGAAAAACGGTGAAAGTGGGGGACGGTCCGGGCGAAAAACTTGAACAAACGGCCCGCAGCCGGTTTGTTCAAGCCCGACGTTGTCCAACCCCGCCTGCGCCCCATGCAAAAAATTGAATCTGTGTCCGCCATGCGGGTCCTCGCCGCCCAGTGGAAGCAGGTGGGCCGGACGGTCGCGTTCGTGCCGACCAGCGGGGCCTTGCACGCCGGCCACGCGGCCCTGATCGCCCTGGCCCGGGAGCGCGCCAACCGGGTGGTGGTCTCGTGCTTCGCGAACCCGCTGGCCTTCGGCCCCAGCGAAAATTTCGGGGGCTATCCGAAATCGCCCGACGCCGATCTGAAGTTCTGCGCGGACCTGAAGGTGGACGCGGTGTTCATGCCCGCGACGGAGGAACTGCTGCCCCGCGGTCATTCGAGCTACGTGCTGGAGGAAGCGGTCAGCAAGCCGCTGTGTGGCCCTTCGCGGCCGACCCATTTTCGCGGGGTGACCACGGGCATTGCCAAGCTGCTGAACATCGTGCACCCGGACGTGCTGGTGCTCGGGCAGCGCGACGCGCAGGAGGTCGCGGTCGTCCGCAAGATGATCGCCGATCTCTGCTTCGGCGTCGAGGTGGTGGTGGCGCCCACGGTCCGCGAGAAGGACGGGCTGGCTGTCACGGTGCGCAACCAGGGCCTGACCACGCGGCAGCACGAGGAGGCCCTTTCCATTCACGGCGCCTTGCAACGTGCGCGCGAGATGGTGGCGCAGGGCGTCCGCAGCGCGGATCGGATTATCGCCGAGGCGACGCACCTGCTGGGCGAGAAACGAAAGCTGCGGGTGATTTATGTCTCGATGGTGGACCCGCAGACGATGCAGCCGATGCGCGAAATCGTCCCGGGCCGGACCTTGCTGGCCATCGCCGCGTGGGTCGACGAAGTGCGGGTGATCGACAACGTGCTGTTGTAGCCCCTCGGGGTGGGGCGGGCGCTTGTCGCCACGCCGTCGCGGAGGGGGCGGGGGACAAGCTTGCATGCACGCCTTTTTTGGCATGCGGGAATGAAGGGTATTCGGCGGATCGCCGCGCGACGGCGTGCCGACAAGCGGCAGCCCTACCGTCGATCCCCAGCGGCTCCTTGACAGGGCCGGGCGTTTTCCGGCCAGATAACCGCTCACGTTTCATGTCGTCGCCTGCTTCATCCACTCTGGCAGATCCGCTGGGCAGGCTGCTGGAGCTGTCGCACCAACTCGGGCGCGAGGAACGGAAGCTCGCCATCCTCGGCGAAGGCAACACCTCCAGCCGCGTTTCGAACGAAACGTTTATCGTCAAGGCGAGCGGCTCCAACCTCGCCACTCTTTCGCCACTCGGCGTGACCGAGTGCCGGCTGGCCGACCTGCTGCCCCTGCTGGATAAAAAGTCGATGGCGGACGCGGCAATCGACGATGCGTTGTTCGCGGCGCGCGTCGACGTGCAGGCAAAGAAGCCATCGGTTGAAGCCATCTTCCACGCGTTCCTGCTGACCCTGCCGGGGGTGAACTTCGTGGGGCACACTCACCCGGTCATGGTCAACCAGTTGTTGTGCACCGCTCACGCGCGCACGTTTGCGCAGCGACGGCTGTTTCCGGATGAAGTGGTCTGCTGTGGCGCCGAGAGTGTCTTCGTCCCGTATGCCGATCCCGGTTTGAAGCTGGCGCAGGAGATTCGCAGCGCCGTCCGGGCTTCGATCAAGAAGCTGGCACGCCCGCCGCGCGTCATCCTGCTCGAAAACCACGGCTTGATCGCGCTGGGCTCCACGCCGGAAGCCGTGCTCGCGGCGACGTTGATGGCCGCCAAAGCCGCAGAGATCTACTCCGGCGCCGCAGCGCACACCCGTAAATTGCAATTCCTCACTGCTGCGCAAGTGGCCCGGATCGCCGGCCGCCCGGACGAACATTACCGCCAGAAAGCGCTCGGACTCTGACGCTCCGCCCGCGCGGGGCTTCCGTCTCTCCTCGCTCCACCCTCAACTCTCGATTTTTCGCCCAGCCATGCCCACCTACAAATTCGTCAACTATCTCTGGGATGATGCCAAGGCGGCGTCACTCGATCCGGTCGGTCGCCTCGTGTACCGCTCCAACCTGCTCGGCAGCGACCAGCGCATCACGAATACCGGCGGCGGCAACACGTCGTCGAAAGTGAAAGAGAAGGATCCCCTGACGGGCCAGCCGGTCGAGGTGCTCTGGGTGAAAGGCTCCGGGGGCGATCTGCGCACCAGCCAGCGGGAGAATTTTTCCTCGCTCTACCAGCAGAAGCTGGTCGACCTGCAGCAGCTCTACGGCGGGCGGGCCGACAAGGGGCTGAAGGCGCCGGCGGAGGACGACATGGTCGGCATGTACCCGCACGCAACGTTCAACCTGAACCCGCGCGCTTCGTCGATCGACACGCCGCTGCACAGTTTCATCCCGGCGCGGTTCGTCGATCACATGCACCCGAACGCGATCATCGCGATCGCGGCGTCGAAGAATTGCGAGAAGCTGACGCAGGAAATCTTTGGGGGCGAGATGGCCTACGTGCCGTGGATGCGTCCCGGTTTCGAACTCGGCCTGGCCATGCAGGAAATCACGCGCCAGAACCCGAAGGCTCGCTCGATCATGATGGGTCAGCACGGTTTCATCTCGTGGGCAGACGAGGAGAAAGCGTGCTACACCTACACGCTCGACTGCATCGAGAAAGCCGCGGCCTACATCGAGTCGAAATATGCGGCCAAGGGCGGCGATGCCTCTGCATTTGGCGGCCAGAAATACCAGACGCTCGACGAGCCGCAGCGGCGGGCCGCCTTCGCGGCCATCCTGCCCTGGCTGCGCGGCCAGGTTTCCCGGGAGAAGCGCTTCATCGGCACGATCCAGGACGATGCGAAGATCCTCCGCTTCGTGAACTCGCAGGACGCGGCGCGGCTCGCCGAACTCGGCACCTCGTGCCCCGATCATTTTCTGCGGACCAAGATCAAGCCGCTCTATGTCGACTGGAACCCGCAGTCCGAGGACACCGCGGCATTGAAGAAAAAACTCGCGGATGGACTCGAGGCTTATCGCAAAGACTACGCTTCCTATTACGCCAAATCGAAGCACGCGAATTCACCCGCGATGCGCGACCCGAATCCGACGGTGATGCTCATCCCTGGCCTCGGGCTGATTGCGTGGGGCAAGGACAAGTCGGAGTCGCGCGTGACCGCGGAATTCTACAATTGCGCGGTGGAGGTCATGCGCGGCGCGGAGGCGATCGACCAGTATATCGCGCTGCCGCAGCAGGAGGCGTTCGACATCGAGTACTGGCTGCTCGAGGAGGCAAAGCTCAAGCGGATGCCCGCGGAGAAGGAACTGGCGCGGCAGGTGGTCGTCGTGGTCGGCGCGGGGTCCGGCATCGGCAAGGAAACCGCCCACCGGCTGGTGAAGGAAGGCGCGCACATCGTGAGCGTCGACATGAAGGCCGAGACGGCGGAGGCGACGGCGAAAGAAATCACCGACAAGCTCGGGCTTGGCATCGGGGTTGCCGGCAGCGGCATCTCGAATTGTGGCCCGGCCATCGGGCTCGCCTGCAACATCACGGACCGGGCCAGCGTGCGCGCGATGCTCGACCAAGTGGCCCTGGCGTACGGTGGCTTCGACTCGATCTGTGTGACCGCGGGCGTCTTCTGGCCGAGCGACACCAGCGGCCATATTCCCGACGACAAGTGGGCGTTTACGTTCAACGTCAACGTGACGGGCAGCTACATTGTCGGCGATGAAGCGGCGAAGACTTGGAAAGAGCAGGGCTTGCGCGGCAACCTGGTGCTGACGACTTCCGCCAATGCCGTCGTCGCGAAAAAGGGCTCGGTGGCCTACGATTGCTCGAAGGCGGCCGCGAATCATCTCGTGCGCGAGCTGGCGATCGAGCTGGCGCCGCTGGTGCGGGTGAACGGCGTCGCGCCCGCCACCGTCGTGCAGGGCTCCGCGATGTTCCCGCGCGATCGCGTGGTCGGTTCGCTGGCGAAATACAATATCCCCTTCAAGGAGGACGAAGCGACCGAGTCACTCGTGTCGAAGCTGGCGCAGTTCTACGCCGACCGCACGCTGACCAAGGCACCGATCACGCCGGCTGATCAGGCGGAGGCTTATTTCCTGCTCGTCACCCAGCGGCTAAGCAAAACCACCGGCCAGGTGATCACGGTGGATGGCGGCTTGCACGAAGCGTTCCTGCGCTGAGCGGAGCTGGCAACCGAAACGATCGGGCTCGAATTGTAGGGGCGTCGCTTGACGACGCCCGCGGTGCGGACGGCTGAGGTGTTCGCGGGCGTCGTCAAGCGAC
>JBKJRG010000742.1:0-5426 GCA_046594805.1 Opitutaceae bacterium
CGCTCGATGCTTTCCAATCTGCTGCCGAACCGCGACCTCGGCGTGCAGCTCGGCGGTGATTTTATCAACGGCGGCGTGAACTACACGGTCGGGCTGTTCAACGGCCTCGCCGATGGCGCGAACAGCACCAACGTCGACTTCGACCAGGACAAGGATATTGCCGCGCGGTTGTTGGCGCGGCCTTTCAAGCACGTAGCGCAGTCGCCGCTGGCGGGCTTGGCCGTCGGGATCGGCGGGAGCCAGGGTCGCCAGAAATCGGTGGGTGGCCGCACCGCCGGTTATCGCACGGATGGACAGCAAACCTATTTTTCCTATCTCCCGGGCGTCGTGGCCGACGGCCGCACGCGGCGCCTGTCTCCCCAGCTCGATTATCGCCTGGGACCGCTCGGGGCGATGGCGGAGTACGCGGTGTCCAGCGTGACGTTGCGTCCTGGGGCGACGGGCCCGAAGGCCGAGCTGGAGCATCACGGCTGGCACATGATGGTCAGCTACGTGCTCACGGGAGAGGACTCGTCCTACTTCGGAGTTGTGCCGCGGGAAAATTTCGATCCCGCGGCCGGCACGTGGGGCGCCTTCGAGGTGCTGGCGCGTTTCTCCACGGTGGAACTCGATGATCGCGCGTTTCCCACCTTCGCCGCCCCGGCCGCCAATGCCAAGCAGACCCGCGGTTGGACCCTTGGCTTGAACTGGCACCTCAGCAAAGCCGTGCGGGCGATGTTCAACTATTCCCAGACGGATTTCGGGCTCTCCGCTTCCAGCGCGCTCCCGCTCGTACCGCTGCTCCGCCAGGACGAGAGGGTTTTTGTGAGCCGGTTCCAGCTCGCGTTCTAGACCCGTCAACGCGTCCCGCCCGTTCTCCCGATGAATGTGTTTCGACTTGTCCTGATGATCCCGGTGTTCCTCGCCGGGGCGCGTGCGGAGAAAATCACCGTGCGGGTGGGTTATTTTCCGAACATCACCCACGCCCAGGGAATCGTGGGCAGCCAGAGCACGCGCGAAAAGCGCGGCTGGTTCGAGGAACGTCTCGGCCCGGACGTAGCCGTAAAATGGTTTCCGTTCAATGCGGGCCCGAGCGCGATGGAGGCGATTTTCGCCGGCAGCATCGACCTCACCTATGTCGGCCCCAACCCCGCGCTCAACGCGTACATCCGCGCGCGAGGCAGCGAGATTCGGATCCTGGCGGGCGCAGCCGAGGGCGGCGCGGCGCTGGTGGTTGCACCGAAAAGTGGCCTGGCCAAGGCGGCCGATTTCAAAGGCAAGCGCATCGCGACCCCGCAGCTGGGCAACACCCAGGATGTCGCGGCGCGCGCCTGGCTGAAGAAAAACGGCTTTAGAATAACCCTCACCGGCGGAGACGTGGCGGTGTTGCCGACCGGCAATGCCGAACAGCTCCAGCTGTTCCAGCAGGGCAGGCTGGACGCGGTCTGGACGGTCGAACCGTGGGTGTCGCGGCTGGAGCTCGAGGCGGGCGGCCAGGTGCTGCTCGAGCAGCAGGACGCCGTGACCACGCTCCTGGTCGCCAGCGTGAAATTCCTGAAGACGCGGCCGGCACTCGCCGAAAAATTCCGCGCCGCCCACACCGAGCTCACCACCTGGATTCGCGATCATGCCGAGGAGGCGCAAGTGAAAGTGCGGGCCGGTCTGGCCGCCGATACCAGGCGCGAGATGCCCGCCGCGCTGGTCGCCCACGCCTGGCCCCGGCTCCGCTTCACCGATCAGGTGACCGAGGCGCAGCTCAACGCCCTCGTGGCAGACGCGCAGAGCGTGGGCTTCCTCAAGGATTCGATTCCGCTCGCCCGCCTGTTCAGCCGCCAACCATGAATTCCCCCTCGCCCTTTCCCGCGGAGACGCGGTCCAAATTGTCGATCCAAGGCGTGAGCAAGCGCTTTGTTTCCGGGCCCCGGATCGTGCAGGCGCTCGACCACATCTCCCTCGAAGTAGGGGAGGGCGAATTCGTCTGTCTCGTCGGGCCGAGCGGCTGCGGCAAATCGACTCTCCTGAACATCATCGCCGGCCTCGAGCGGGCGGACGCGGGCGAAGTCCGCACCGACGGCGAGCCGATTCGCGGACCGGGTCGCGATCGCATGGTCATGTTCCAGGAATCGGCGCTGTTCCCGTGGCTCGATGCGTTGGACAACGTGCTCTTCGGATTGAAACTGAAGGAAGGGCTCACGGCGCCCGAGCGGAAAAAAATCGCCGAGGCCTACCTCAAACTCGTCGGCCTGGAAAAATTCCACCACGCCTACCTCCACGAGCTTTCCGGCGGCATGAAGCAGCGGGTGGCGCTCGCGCGCTGCCTCGCGCCCAATCCGCGCGTGCTCCTGATGGACGAACCGTTCGCGGCGCTCGATGCGCTCACGCGCGAGCAGCTTTACGGCGACGTGCAGCGCATCTGGCAGGCGCGGCGAAAAACCATCCTGTTCGTCACGCACAATGTGCGCGAGGCGGCCTGCCTGGCGGATCGCGTCATCGTCTTCGCGCCCAATCCCGGCCGGATTTGCGCCGAGTTTAAGATCGACCTCCCGCGGCCACGGGTCCTGAACACGGCGGAGCTGGCGCGCTATGCCATGACCATCACGACGGCCCTGAAGGATTTTGGGGCCAAGGGAGACCCCGCCGCATGAGGCGGATCCTGAAGCCGGTCCTGTTCTTCGTCCTCCTGCTCACCGCGTGGGAAGGGGCTTATCGCGCGGGGCTTTGGTCCCCGGTGCTGATGCCGTCCCCGCTGAGCGTCGGCGGTTATCTCTGGGACGCCGCGGCCGACGGCACCCTGTGGAGCGCGATCCTGGTAACGCTGCGGCGACTGCTCCTCGGCTATTGCTTTGGCCTGGTGATCGGCCTGCCGCTCGGGTTGCTCACGGCGCGGTTCAAGTTGATTGAGGACACGCTCGGGTTGATGGCGCTCGGGCTGCAGGCGCTGCCGAGCGTGTGCTGGGTGCCGCTGGCCTTGCTCTGGTTTGGCCAGACCGAATGGGCCATGTTTTTCGTCGTGGTGATGGGCACGATTTGGTCGGTCATCATCGCAACGGACAACGGAGTGCGCAACGTGCCGCCGATTTTTGCGCGCGCGGCCCGGACCATGGGTTCGACCGGCCTGCATACCTGGTTCAAAGTCATCCTGCCCGGCGCGCTGCCGTTCATCGTCGGCGGCATGAAGCAGGGGTGGGCGTTTGCCTGGCGCTCGCTCATGGCCGCGGAGATTTATGTCACGATTTTGAGCGGCTTCGGCCTGGGACACTTGCTTCATTACGGCCGCGAACTCAACGCGATGGAGCAAGTTATCGGAATCATGTTTGTGCTGTTGCTCATCGGGCTGCTCGCTGACAAGATTTTCTTCTCACCCTGGGAACGCTATCTGCACAAACGCTGGGGCACGGCCAAATAATCCGGCGCCCGCGGGCTTCCCCTCCACATCCAGCAACTCAATAACCCGAACCGATCATGGCCAAGATATACAACGACATCACGGAAACCATCGGCAACACCCCGCTCGTGCGTTTGAATCGCACCGCCGCGGCCCACAACGCGCAGGCGGAGATTTTGCTCAAGCTCGAGTTTTTCAACCCGCTCTCGAGCGTGAAGGACCGGATCGGTTTCTCCATGATCGATGACGGACTCAAGTCCGGGAAAATCACCAAGAACACTGTCCTGATCGAGCCGACCTCGGGCAACACCGGCATCGCGCTCGCCTTCGTGGCCGCGGCAAAAGGGATCAAGCTCATCCTCACCATGCCCGAGACGATGACGATGGAGCGGCGGAAAATTCTCAAGATCCTAGGTGCGCGGCTGGTCCTGACCGAGGGCGCGAAGGGGATGAAGGGCGCCATCGCCAAGGCCGAGGAACTCGCGGCGAAGATCCCGCATGGTCTCATTCTCCAGCAATTCGCCAATCCCGCGAATCCCGCCATCCACCGCAAGACCACGGCCGAGGAAATCTGGCGGGATACGGACGGCAAGGTGGACATCGTGGTCGCCGGCATCGGCACCGGCGGCACCATCACGGGCGTGGGCGAGGTGTTGAAAGCCCGCAAACCCGGCGTGAAAATCGTCGCGGTCGAGCCCGATTCATCGCCGGTGCTGTCCGGCGGCCAGCCTGGCCCGCACAAGCTTCAAGGCATCGGCGCGGGCTTCGTGCCGCAGGTCCTCAACACCAAGATCTACGATGAAGTCATCAAGGTGAAGGAAGCGGACTCGGGCCCCGTGAGCAAACAGATCAACCAGCTCGATGGCATCCCGGTCGGCATTTCCTCCGGCGCGGCGGCTTGGGCCGCGCTTCAACTTGCCAAACGCCCGGAAAACAAGGGCAAGCAGATCGTCGTGATCATCCCTTCCGCGAGCGAACGCTACCTTTCGTCGTGGCTCTTCGCCGATGTCGGCGTCGAGAGCGATTCGATCGACGATCTCCTCGGCACGCCCGCCACCGCGACCGCGTAGCGCATGCGAGTATCAGTTAGGTAGGGCGGGTCTCTGACCCGCCCTTTTTTGTGTCTCCCGTAGGGGCGACGCTGGCCGACGCCCGTGCGTACGGAACCCATCCGGTATTCGCGGGCGTCGGCCAGCCACGCCCTACGTCCTATTTGTTCTCCCGATACCAACGGTAGAACGTGTGCGTAAACGCTCCGAGCGAGACGAGCATGCCGATGATCTTCATCATGACGCCGGCCAGGAGTTGATCGTCGGCGGCGGTAATCTCCGGAAACAGCCGGGGCGCGAATTCGTAGGTGGGATAAAGAATGCCGCTGGAAAACGTCACGTAGGCGAAGAGCGGCGTCATCCCGATGATGACGGCAACCACGTACAACATCTGGCCGGCGTGCGAGGTCCGCGGAAACACGCGGGACGGGCTGAGCAGCGGCCACCAGTACAGCAGCGAGACGCCAAAAAACATGAGATGCTCGGCCACATGCACCGGCTTGCTCCGCAACGCCAGGTCATAGAGCAGCGGCACATGCCAGACGCCGACGGTCAGGGAGTACAGGATTCCGCACATCACCGGGCGCGTCAGGAAACCAATCGCTCCCCGCAGCGCCCGCCGGTCGAGCAAGGGATCGATCAACCAGTGCGGCAGCCCGAGCAGAAAGAGAATCGCCGCGGGGTACATCAGCAGCTGGTGCTGCAGCATGTGCGCACTGAAAAGGTAGCGCTCCGCGATTTGGTCCAGCGGTGATCCCACGGCCAGGTAGAAAACCAGCAGGCCCGAGTAGAACCGCCACGCCTGACCTCGGGGAAAAGGCGCGCCCGGAGCGAGACGGGCCCGGAGCGGTCCCGCGAAAATCGCCCAAAGCCATCCGACCAGCACAAGCCCGCCCACCAGGTAGGGTGCGTTGTGCCAGTGTCGCCAGTCGATCATGGGTCGGAAAAGGACCGAAAGGACCCAAGCGACCGAAGGGACCCGTGCGACCGGCCGAGAAAAGTTCGAAGTGGGA
>JBKJRG010000763.1:0-4418 GCA_046594805.1 Opitutaceae bacterium
CGCGGCGTGATGGCCGCGCGCAGCGCGTCGACATCGAGCTGGTGGTTTTCGTCCGTGGGCACGAGCACGGGCCGGCAGCTCGCCATCGTGATCGCCATCTCCTGGTTGAAGTAATACGGCGTGGGCAGGATGATTTCGTCCCCGGGATCGGCGATGGCGAGGAGGGCGTTCATGAAGGCCATGTTGCCGCCCGCCGTGACCATGACGCGGTTGTCCGCCCCGACCCGCACGCCATTCTCCGCCGCGAGCTTGACTTCGATGGCGGCCAGGAGGGTGGGAATTCCTGCGACCGGCTGGTACTTGTGATTGGCCGGGTCGGCCAGGAATCGCGTGATTTGCTCCTGGGCCTCCGGCGGCGGCCCGTAGTTCACCACGCCCTGGCCGAGGGAGATTGTCCCCGGACAGGCGCGGATGAGATCGGCGATGACCGGGATGATCGGCGGTTGGACGGCGCGAAGCCGAAGGGACTCGTGCATGAATGTTCGGAGACTTAGCGCGCGATGGGGCGGATTTTCCCGAAGACTTTGCGAAGGGAGACTCATGCAGGCTGTCGCATCATTTGCCCGCAGGACGCTGGGATTACAACTCAGCAGAGATTGAATTCACGGTGGCGATCTATTCGCTCGGTGACGCATGCGCTCCCTGCTCACTCCGCTGTTTCTCGCCCTCGCCTTGGCCGCGTCTGCCTTCGGGCAGGCGGACAAGCCCAACATCATTTTTATCCTGGCCGACGACCTCGGTTACGGTGAGCTCGGCTCCTACGGACAGAAACACATCCAGACGCCGCAACTCGATCGGATGGCGGCGGAGGGGATGCGATTCACGCAGTTTTATGCGGGCAGCACGGTGTGCGCGCCGTCGCGCAGCGTGCTGATGACCGGCCAGCACATGGGTCACACCCGCGTCCGCGGCAACGCGGGCGGCCGGGTGCTCGATGCGCAGTCGCTGCAAAAGGGCGACGTCACCGTGGCGAAAGTTCTCCAGCAGGCGGGTTATGCCACCGGGCTGATCGGCAAATGGGGCCTCGGCACGGAGGACAACGATGGCGAGCCGCGCAAGCAGGGCTTCGATTACTATTTTGGATTTCTGAACCAGACCCACGCCCATAATCATTTTCCGGATTTTCTCTGGCGCAACGGAGAGAAGGTTCCGTTGCCCAACGTGAACACCCGCGTCGGCGAGACCGAGGGAGCCGGCTATGCCACCGAACGCGTCGTCTACGCCGACGATCTTATAGCCGCCGAAGCGCGCGACTTCGTCGGGCGGAACAAAAACCGGCCGTTCTTCCTGTTTTATTCGATGGTGACGCCGCACGCGAACAACGAGCGCACGCGCGTGCTGGGCGAGGGCAACGAAGTCCCGGACCAGGGCATCTACGCCGACCGGCCCTGGACTGAATCCGCGCGCAACCACGCCGCGATGGTTACCCGCTTGGATCGCGATGTCGGTGCTCTCCTCGCGCACCTCAAGCAACTGGGACTGGATGAACGCACGCTGGTGCTGTTCTCGAGCGACAACGGTCCGCATCGCGAAGGCGGCCCGCAGTACGATCCCGCGTTCTTTGCGGTCAGTGGCCCGCTTACTGGGCTCAAACGCAGCCTGACGGACGGCGGCATCCGCGTGCCTTTCCTGGCGCGCTGGCCTGGCAAAATCAAACCGGGCGTCGTGTCGCCGCACGTGGGATACTTCGGTGACATGATGGCGACGTGGGCGGAAGTGGCGGGCACCAAGCCCTCGACCCCGCACGATGGCATCAGCTTTCTACCGACCCTGATCGGCCGCGGTCCGCAGCCGAAGCACGCGTTCCTCTATTGGGAATTCTACGAACAGGGCGTGAGCCAGGCGCTCTTGCTGGACGGCCGCTGGAAGGCCTTGCGCCTTCGAACGCCGACGGCGCCGCTGCAGCTTTACGATCTGACCAACGACATCGCGGAGAAAACGGACGTGGCCGCGAAACACCCGGACTTGGTGGCTCGCGCGACCGCACTGATGCAGTCGGTGAGGTTCGACAACGAGCACTGGAAACTCGGCGCCGCGCCGGCCGCTGCGCCGTAATCGACCCTCCACCTCAGCCGCCACCCATCCATTTCGACCAGGCGCAGCCGCGGTCAGGCCCTGGATTTCCGGGAAAAGATGAGCCTGGGAGAATGTGGAAATCAGGAAAACCGGGACGAAAGCACGGTACATTCTCCTGATTTCCTGATTTCCACATGGAGCTGCCTTTAGCTTGTTCCCATTCGATGATTGAAGCGCGCAACCTCACGAAGACGTTTCGGGACAAGAAACGAGGGGAGATCCGCGCGGTGGATGACGTTTCCTTCCAGGTCGAGCCGGGCCGGATCTATGGGTTGCTGGGAGCCAATGGCGCGGGCAAGACCACGACGCTGCGGCTGCTCGCCACGCTCCTGAAACCAACCGGGGGCAGCGCATCGGTCGCCGGCCACGATGTGGTCGCGGCGCCGGAAAAAGTGCGCGCGCACGTCGGGTTTCTGGCGGCGAGCACGGCGCTCTACGGCCGGCTCACGGCCCGCGAGATGATTGCCTACTTCGGGCAGCTCAACGGGCTGTCCCGCGCGGCGATCCAGGCGCGCACCGCGCAACTCGCCACCGAGCTGGAAATGCACGATTTCCTCGACCGGCGCTGTGACAAGTTCTCCACCGGAATGAAACAGAAGACATCGATTGCGCGGACGCTCGTGCATGACCCCGCGGTGATGATTTTCGACGAGCCCACCCTGGGCCTGGATGTCATGGCGGCCCGGACCATCGTGCAGTTCGTGCGCGACTGCCGCGGCCGGGGCAAGACAGTGATCTATTCCACCCACATCATGAGCGAAGTGGAAAAGCTCTGCGACGTGATCGGCATTATCCACGGTGGCCGGTTGCTGGCGGAGGGCACGCTGGCCGAATTGCGGGTGCGCTACAGCGAGCAGGATCTGGAGGAAATCTTCGTCAAGGCGGTCGGCGGCCATCGCGCCCCCGCCGCCTGATCCGCCATGAACTGGAACAACATCGTCACGGTCTACGTGAAGGAGCTGCGGGACATGCTGCGCGATCGGCGGACCGTGATCTCGATGATCGTGATCCCCACGTTCATCATGCCGGGTCTGCTGGCGCTCGTGGTGTTCGTGTCGTTCAAGGTGGCGCGGGAGGTCGCCGCGACCACGCCCACCATCATGGTCGTCGGCGGCGAGGACTCGCCCCTGGCGCGCACCGCGTTGGAGCGACACGACAAGGTGAAAATCCTGCCCGGGGCTCCGGGCTGGAAACAGCTCATCGCCGACAAAAAGCTGCGCGCCGTGGTCGAGATTCCGCCCGGCTTCGACGCCGCCATCCAGCGCGGGGAGATCGCCGCGATCAAGATCTACAACTACGAGGGGGAGATGCGGTCAGATCGGGCGGTAAGCGAAGTGCGCCGCTTCTTTGGCGGCTATGCCGACAAGATCGTCGCCGCCCGCCTCGCCGAGCGGGGGCTGCCGATGGCGACGATCAAGCCGCTGGAGGTCACCGCTGAAAATGTCGCGCCACCCGAAAAGGTGGGCGGCAACATGATCGGCGGCATCATCCCGTATTTTTTCCTGCTGCTGGCCTTCACCGGCGCGATGTATCCCGCGATGGATCTGACCGCGGGAGAGAAGGAACGCGGTACCATGGAAACGCTGCTGTGCAGTCCGGTGTCACGCGTCGACATCGTGCTGGGAAAATTTTTGATGATCCTGACCGCGTCGCTCGGGACGGTGGCGTGCTCGCTGTTGTCGATGGGCCTGACCTTCATGGTGGGCGGGGCCTTGCTGGCGCAGCGGATTGGCAGCAGCGGCACGGCGTCAGCGCGGCGCGCCGCGGAAAAAATGGGCTCCATGATGACGCTCGATCCCGTCGGGCTGCTCGGAGTCGTGGGCATCGTCCTGCCGATGATTGTGCTGTTTGCGGCGGGATTGTTCACCATTTCCCTTTTCGCGAAGAGCTTCAAGGAAGCGCAAAGCTACGTGTCGCCACTCATCATCGTGATCATCATGCCGGCGATGATCGGAATGCTCCCGGGCGTGGAGCTGAACGGCAAGCTGGCGCTGGTGCCGATCCTCAATGTTTCCCTCGCGAGCAAGGAGCTCGTGTCGGGCGTCTGGCACTGGCATTACCTCGCGCTCATTTTCGGTTCGAGCTGCGCCTATGCGGCCCTCGCGCTCGCGCTGGCGGTGAAGATGTTCCAACGCGAGGACGTGATTTTTCGGGCGTAAATTTTTCCGGAAAGCCGGGGCGGGCGGGGACGGGCGGGGTAAACCCCGGGTAAAAGCCCGGCGCCCCCCTAGCAGAGACGGAGCGAAGGGAGTATACCAAGGTCGTAGCAGTACGAACCCGCTTCAGGTAACTCTACTAACCCGTCCCGCCATGAACTCCACCGTTTCGTTTCCGCCGCAGTC
>JBKJRG010000844.1:0-3453 GCA_046594805.1 Opitutaceae bacterium
ACCGCCTGCCGCGGGAGCGTGAACTTCAGCGTGGCGCTGCCGTTTTCCGACGCGACCGTGGCAGGCGCCCCGGTGAGCGGCGCGAGTTTGCTGGCCGCCTCGAGCTGCAGGTATTGCGGGCGGGAGGGTGCAACGGGCGAGCCGAGTTTTTTCCACAGCGCGTAGGCATTGCTGTGGTCGTCGTCGACGCGGTAGTGCGCGACGCGGATATCCCCGCCCGCCGCCGGAAGGCCGGCGAGCGATAGTTCAATGGCGGCCACCGGTCCGGCGACATCGTCGTCATGGTAGTGCCAGACCATAATAGCGGCCTGGCGCCGGGCGGCATCCAGGCTCGCGAGTGCTGCCACATCCGGCAAGGCACGCACGCCGGATTTGATTATACTCTCGACGCCCGCATCTCCGGTACTGGTCGCCGCAATGCGCTGGCCCGTCATTTTCGCCATCATCCGATGCACGTTGAAGACCGGTAGCGTGAGGCCGTTGGACGCCATGGCGCGAAAGCCGGCGAAATAGGGTTGATCTTCGAATTCGAAGGCCCACGTCGTCGCGCCCTCGAAATTCACGCCGTGTTTTTCGGCGAGGAGGTGCTTTCGCGCGAAGGAGGCCGCGGTGTAACTGGAATAGAGCGTGCCGTTGCGGTAGGCGAGGTGCGCGCCCTGGCAGGCAGCACAGCCGTCGGGATCGGATTCGCCGATGATGATCGGCCGCGGCTTGAGCTCGGGGAAAGAAGCCACGCGGGCGAAGCCGGTGTCGATGGTGCGGAGCTGCCCGCCGATGCCCATGCGCACATGGCCGTCGATGAAGACGGGCGTGGTGCCTTTCGCATGGAAGGCAATAAAGTCGAGCGGCGTGCCGATCTGGCCGGTCGCGTGGTTTTTGCCGCGCAGGCAGTGCTCGAGGAAGTCCTGCATGAACTTGCCGCCGTCGCCCGCCGTGTCGGGGCCGCCGACGCGCGCGGTGGGGAGCGCGCGCCGCACCGCATCGATCGCGAAATCATGGAGCTTTCGGAATTCCTCCGGCGTGCCGCGCCAGTAGCCGATGTTCGGCTCGTTCCAGACCTCCCAGTACCATTGCTCGACCTCGGCCGCGCCATAGCGCGCGACGCAGTGCTTCACCCACTGAAACACGAGCTCGGCCCACTTGCCGTAGTCCTTCGGAGGGTAAGCCCAACCGGTGTAGATCTCGTTGTAGGGAAAGCCCGGCCGCCATTCGTGCTGGTAAGGATCCGGCTTGGTCGAGAGCGCCATCGGCATGAATCCGATCTGCGCGTAAGGCTTCACGCCGCGCTCGAGATAGGCGTCGAAGATCCGATCGACAATCGTCCAGTCGTAGATCGGGTTGCCCTGCGCATCCTCGGTGTAGGCGTTCGTGCTGCCCCACTTCAGCGCGGGCGTGCCGTCGCCAGTGACGAGCAGGCTGTGGGCCCGGAAGTATTCCTGCGGCTCGCCGAGCTGCCCGATATCCCCGAGCAGTTTCCGGCCGTCCTTCATATAGGCGTAGTTCGGCTCATCGGCCCCGAAGAAACGATAAACCGGTTTTAGCTCGCCGTGGGTTTTCGCGGCGTCAACCCGGATGGAGACCGGGAACGGGTCAGGCTCGGCCCCTGGGGTGAGAGAGGCCGGCGCCAACCAAAGAAGAACCGTGAGGCAAAGCTGCGAACGCATGGGGTTGGGGTCCGGAAACTCTGTGGGTGCGGCGCGGCACCGCAATGAGTCAGACCCGCGGACAGTCTGGCTGGGGGTGGGGCGGGCTCTCCGAGCCGCTCTGGGTTGGAGGTGAATCGCGGGCAGGGTCGCCAATGAAAGGCATTTCGACCCGTGGCCCTGCCGTTTCCCGCACGACCGCGGCGGGGGCGCCGCGGCCCCATTTTCTCGCCCCTATTCACGCCGGTGTCATCGGATGTGGTTTGATGGTGTCGAGCTGGGGACGGGGCGCCCTCGTCTCGTCGGCATTGGGCTGATCGGCTCACTGCATCCTTTCCGCTCGGGACCCATGCCGGCTCGGAGTGCCCGCTTCACCTTCAACGCCGGGCTCACTCCGGAACGAGTTCGGGCACGACCGGGCGCCCGATATCCCGGCGGATCGATTCCAGGTTTTCGCGGATCAGCGCCCCCATCGACTCGCAGCGGAGGTAATCGCGCCGGCCATAGTGCTCGGCGAGGCTCTCGCGCAGCTCATGCACCTTTTCTCGTGGCGCCAGCTCGTCGTGGGCCATGTCGTGCAGCAGAAGCCCGAGCCGCTCGGAGGCGAGCGAGGCGCGTTGCAGCATCAGCGTCTGCTCTTCGCGCTGGTACTGGCGCGCCGTCTCGGTCCGCAGGTGCTTGATGCAAAACCGCACCAGCGGTCCGTTGTCCTTGAAGAACTGCGGCAGGTAAAAATTCTTCCGTCCGTCGTAGCTCTGCTGGTCGAAATCCATCGCGCGAATCCGGATTTGCGATTCCTCGAAATCAGGCGTGATGACAAAGACGAAGTTGTAGGAGCGCATGTCGCCCAGCAGGCGGACGAAGCACCGCTCGTTGAACTTCACCAGCTCCTTGGCGACGCGGATCGGTTTCGGATCCGGCCGGCCGAGCCATTTCTGGATGAACATGTCGCCGGGCAGGCCGACGATGTGCTCTTCCACTAGCGTCGTGCCGTGGGTGAGAAACTGCAGCCGGTTGGGCGAGAGCAGGTGCTCCAGCTCGATGCCGTACACCCGCGAGGCATCCGCTTTCTTCACATAAAAGTAGTCCTGGTTGTCGTTGTACGCATTCACGATTCGAATGCGGAAGGGCGTCGAGTTCCCAAACGTGCAAAAATCAACCCGATCGACGTAGAGGTGGCTCACGACCGAGAGATCGCCGGCGACCTTCAGCCAGGCGTAGACCTCCTTCAGCGCCTCGTTGAGCGCGGGCATTTCGTTGGCGTCGTAGATAACGGTGTCCCAGAGCGTGGGCTTGCCGTCCTCGTCGGTCAGGGGAATCACCTCCTGGAATGCGCGCAGCCGCTCGTAGGTCACCGGCAGTTCGCGCTCCCGCCGGTACCGGCGGAGATACGCCCGCAAATCCGATGTGATGGGGAAGCTCGGCTTCCGGCGCGTGGGCAGCGGATTGCGGGTGCCGGAGTTCGCCATGGCTCCCACGCTGGGTGGCGCGTAGCCGCGTGGCAATCTCGCGTCGCTGCCTTGCTCTGCGGCGCGACCGTGGTTGCATTGCCGCCCTCAGTTCAGTTTGGCAGGGCCGGCAAGCGCGAGCCCTTTACCCAAAAGAGTCGTCCCCGGCCCAGAGGCTACGCGAGCAACCGATCGCAGAGCGCAATGATTCTTGCCCGCAGCGGTTCGCCGCGGGCGGCGAACAACCGCTGGTGACGCTCATATTCCGCCCGGCCCTCGGGCGTCTCGATCGCGATGGGCTGGAAACCCAGCGCGCGCAAATCATACGGACTCGCCCGCATGTCGATTTCGCGCACGTCTCG
>JBKJRG010000496.1:0-7118 GCA_046594805.1 Opitutaceae bacterium
ACGCGGCTGCAGCCGCCTTCATGGATTTCTTCGATGCGATAGGTCGCGCCCAAATGGTCGCGACAGGCCCAAGGATCGTCACTGGTGATCCAGGCGTCGAGGGCCTGGCCAGGGACCAAGTCTCCCCCGAAAAGCAAGGCCAGTTGCGCGGCAGACAGGGCGTCTGCATCCGGCAATTGACCGGGGACCAATCCTTCGGGCGCAAGGTGAGCACCAGGCAGCCAACCCAGTTTCCAAGCGGCGACGCGTCGCGAATGATGGGGATCAAGTGGTCCAGCTGACATGGCGCGAAAATTATCTGGAGCCACGCAGAGTTTGCATGGCGGGCGGTAAGTAGGAGCTGAACACAGTCAAAACCCAATAACGATTACCGCTCATGAAATCCATCCCCGCACGCTTCAGCCGGTTGTTCCTGCTCCAGCTTCTCTTCGTCGGGCTCGTCGTCACGACGTCCGCTTCGTCGGCTCGCGCTGACGCCAGTTCCTTCTCGGTTGGCAAATCCACGACCACGGTGTCGAACCCGCCGCCTCCGCCTCCGCCGCCGCCCCCGCGCCCCCGCCCAAACGCCTGCGCGTGTGTCCGCGGTTGAACTCACGCCGGCCGGGGGCATTAAAGCCCCGCCGGCCTCACCGTTAGAATGCGAGCTTCATGAAAACATTTTCCCTTCGACTCCCGCTCTTGCTTCTTCTGCTGGGCCCACCTGCGTTGAGCCAGCCCGCCGGTATCGAAATTACCCTCACGGGGTTCCTGGAGAGCCGCATCGCCATCGGCGGCGAGACCACGGGCTGGATCCTCCGCCATGACGGGGACCAGACCATCGAAGTCACGTTTGAGGGCGACCTGTTGTCCCGAGCCCGTGAACACCTGCAGATTGCGGTAACGGGCATCATCGAGCTGCGCCGCTACCCGGAGCGCGGCGCGGTGCGGGTGCTGGTCGTAAGCCTGCTGAAGGAAGTCGTCGGATCGACCGCTGAACTCGGGCAACAGCGACAAAGGACCAAAGCTCTGGAATCTGAGCGCGCCGCAATGGCGCGGGAGATCCAACGGCTGCGGGAGGAGAATGCCCATTCCTGGGAAAACCACTAGAGGAAACAGACTACGGGCTGAAACGTCGGCCCGACGCTTGCTTCCGGCTTTCATGTCGGGTGAACCATCGGATGGTAGCACCGCCGCGCGCGGAGCGCAGGGACGACCTGAGCGGCTGGCTATTTTTTCAAAAAAAAGACCGGGGCGGCGCAGAGTTTACCAAGCGACCGGTAAGGAAGGACTGAGTCCATCCTTCCAACCCCCTCAGTACCGATGAAAACCTTTGTCTTTTTTTCTCTTCTGGCGCTCGGCCAAGTCACCGTCACCGCGGCGCCGCTCTCGTATCCGACGGTCATCGCTCCCCGGCCGGCGACATCGAACCTGCAGACCTTAGTCGCTCAAGCGCCGTTCCTGACACCCGCGCTCCAAGTGCGGCCGGCGCCGATCACGGTACGAGTCGTCACGCCGGTCGCGGCGATTCCTGTCCGCCGTTGAAAGCAAGCTCCACCGAAAGCCGTTCCGCTCTTTCCCCCTACTTGCTGATGCAGTACAGGTGGGTCGCGGTGCGCAGGAAGATTTCGCCGTCGGCGAAGGCAGGCGTGCTCAACGTGTAGGTGCCGTCCAGCCGATTTTTCGCGATCAGCTTGTAGGCCGGGCCGGCTTGGATGACGGCCGTCTCCGCTGTCTCGCCCGTCACGTAGATCTTTCCTTCGGCCAAGATCGGCGAACCCCAGGTGCGTCCGATGCCGGTGTCTTCGGGGCCGTAGGGTGGGGCTCCACGTCTCGCAGATTCCGGGTCGTGGTGGTGGCGCCATGGCCATGCGGCCCGCGCCATCCCGGCCAGGTTGGACGCGCGGGTGTCGGAAATCGCGGCACACGCGGCGAGCAGCACGAGGGGAGCACGGTGGAAAGGGGCTTCATGGTTTCGAGACGGGAGGAAACTAACGCCGTCAACAGTCCGAGGCGAGGCAGGCTCACCGCCTTTTGGATCTTGGCTTGGCGTGGCCGAGGCGGGGGCCTACAGCTCAAAGCATGAAATCATTTCTTCGGATTATAGCCGCCGCAGTCCTTGTGATTGGTGGCTGCCTCGCGGGGATGGCGGCGCCGGTGCCGGTGTACTTTGGCACGGGCGGAACGGGCGCGAAAGGGATCTACCGGGCGACGTTCGATTCGGCGAATGGCCGGCTCACGGCCGCCGAGCTGGCGGCGGAGGTCGGCGCGCCCGGGTTCCTCGCCCTCCACCCGGCAGGCGACAAGCTCTACGCGGTGGCGAACTTTCCGGGTGGACCCGGCGCGATTGGTTACAAGATTGGCGCGGGCGGAGCGCTCGAGGTCATCAACTCCGCGCCCACCGGCGACGGCGGCGGCGCGCATATTGCCGTGCATCCGACGGGAAAATTCCTGCTCACCGCGCAATATGGCGGCGGGTCCACGGCACTGTTTCCACTCGATGGCGAGGGTCGCCTCGGCGCGGTGCAGTTGCTCAAGCATCCCGGCGGCTCTGGAGTGGTGAAGCCCGTGCAGGAGAAATCGCACGCCCACTGGGTCGGGTTCTCGCCCGACGGCCGCTTCGCGCTCGTGCCCGATCTCGGGCTGGACGGCATTGTCATTTATCGGATCAACCTCGCGACGCCCGCGTTGGAGCAGCACGGCTTTGCGGCCTCGATCCCGGGTGGCGGGCCGCGGCACATGCGGTTCTCACCCGACGGCAGGTTCATCTACCTGCTCAACGAGCTCTCGCTCTCCGTGACGACCTTCGCGTGGGACGCCGCGGCGGGCAGCGCGCGGCAGCTCGCGAATGTCCCCGCCTTGAGCGAGGAGGCGAAGTCCCGCGAAGCCCACCGATCGGCGGCGGAGATCCTCGTGCACCCGAGCGGCCGTTTCGTGTATTCGTCGAATCGCGGCCATGACACGGTGACGGTCTATCGCGCCGATCCGGCGACCGCCGCGCTGGAGGTGATCCAGGTGCAGCCGGTGCGCGGGGCGTTTCCCCGCAATATCAATCTCTCGCCCGACGCGGGCTGGCTGCTCGCCGCGGGCGCCGACTCCAACACCGTGTCCGTGCACAAAGTGAACCCCGCCACCGGTGAACTGACGTATCAGACCAAGGGCGTGATTAACGTCCCGGCGCCGATCTGCATTCTATTCATACCTTGAGGGCGCGGAACGTCGTCCGTACTCTAAGCCGGATCCATTCAATATCTGAATTTGCCCACGGAACACACTGAACACACGGAAGAGAAACGGCATGTAGGTGCGTGCGTCGGACTGGAAGGGCGAACCGGTTGGTGAATGAGGTTCATCCCTGCCAAACAGGTGCAATCTAATCATTCCGTGTGTTCGGTGTGTTCCGTGGGCAGATGTCTTCTGAAGTTGTTACAGCTAAAATGCGGGCTTGCGGCTTAGCGCCGGAGAAGGCGTCGGCGTTACTTCAGACCGCGCTGGTTTCATGGACGCTTCCGTAACCGGGCCTCGACCTCCGACCACGGAGCCCCCCGTGAAGGATTCGCTTCATAGGCGGCCTGCGCTTCGTTCAAGGCAGTTTTTTCCCCATCGGTCGGGCCGCCCGGCCTCCTCCAACCGCCAGAGCTGCTCGAGGATCTCTGCCCGATCCTGTCGCGAGAGTTGCGGAAGTTCAGATAGAATTTCGGCTTTGCTCATGGCTTGAAGGTACCGCTGACGGCTTCCGGTTCAAGTCATCTGCCAATCGGAATTCACTTCAGCGCGGCCAGATGCCCGGGCCTAAATGGGCGTCTAAAAAGGGTTTGTCATTCTGAGCGCAGCGAAGAATCCACCTTGATTAACGCGGCGTCTTCAGAGGTGCGAACATCCTCTAGATGACCAAGCCTGTCGCTTCGCTCAGCAACTTCGCTGCGCTCAGAAAGACAAACCGGGAGGCCTTTTAGACGCCCTGCTATACGGAACGATTCAGTTGCCCGCGAATTACGCGAATTGACGCGAATGAAAACCACCGTCGAGGGAGGACAAACCAAACAGTGGGTTGGGTGGGGTTGGGCAACTTCGATTCCCGTCCAGCGCCTCTGGACTTCGCGTTCATTCGCGGGATTCGCCGGGAGTTCTTCTGCATGAGTCCGGCTTAGCTTGGATCGAGATCGACACGCGCACTTGCGAGACACCGCCACATCGCTCAAGTCTCATTCACTTTCATGAAGCCCAAATCCGTCTTCCTCGCCGAGAACACCAACCTCGAGATCGAGGCGTTTCTCACGAGCCATCACACGATCTACATTCCCGTCGGCGCCACGGAGCAGCACGGGCCACATTCCGCGATCGGCACGGATGTGTTCGTGCCGCAGGAAATCGCGCGGCGGGTCTGCGTCCGGCAGGGCAACGGGCTCGTCGCTCCTCCCCTCGCCTACACGCTCTCGTACCCACACCGCGGGTTCACCAGCGAGTTCAGCCTCAGCATCGAGACCTTCATGGCCGTGGTCCGCGACCTGGCGCTCTCGTTCGGAGCGGCCGGGTTCAAACGGATCATTTTTCTCAACGGGCACTACGACAACACCTATGCCCTCGCCTACGCCTGCGCCCAGATCGCGGAAAAACTCCCGGCCGGCGCGAAGGCGTTTCCCTTCAATTATTGGGACGGACTGACGCCCGAGCAGTGGGGCGCGATGACCGAAGGCGGCAAGGGGCTGCACGCCGGCGAAGGCGAAGTCTCGGTGCTGCTGGCGATCAATCCGCACCTGGTCGACATGGAGAAGACCAACGCGGAGTTTCCGAATTTCCCGAAGACGATCACCCAGTCGCCGGCGTTGCACACGGCGTATTTCTTTTCATCGCCGGGCAGCGTTTACCGGATGTCGAAGACGGGAACCTGGGGCGACGCGACCAAGGCGACCGCGGCCAAGGGCGAGCAAATCCTCGAATCCGGCGTGCAGTCGGTCATCAACCTGATGGTCGATATCGAAAAAACCTTCAAGGAACTGCCGGTGCGGTAGGCGGAAAAGCCGGGACCAGGGCCCACTGGCCCCACCCGCTTCAGTTTGCGTCAGGTCGCGTCCTGGACCGACATCCCGGCCAGGCGAAATTGCAGGTAACTCGCCACGCTCTCGAGGAGCAGCACATCGCTCGCGTCAATCGGCACCGGCTTGAAATCGTAATGACAAATCGTGCCGAACATCCGGTCGTCCCGATCCAGGAGCGGCACGCCGCAGTACGATTGCACGTCGCGTTGCTTGGGATGCCCGCGGACGCGCTCATCGTCCAATGCGCTGGCAGTCGCGAAAGGCGCGACTGAGTCACGGACAAAAACGCAATAGGACGCCATCACCGGGATGTCGGCGCATGACTCCATCGCCGGATTCTCCCGATCGTAGAAGTACAGATTCCTGAGTGTCTCCTTGTCGAAGCGGTAGAGAGAGGTAAAGCGATGAGGCGTGAGGCCGTTGAAGAACGCCAGCGCGGGACGGAGGCCTTGTTGCTCAAAAATCCGCCCAATTTGCGCGAGAGCCTGCGCGTTGGTCATCCGGCTCATAGGCTGGCCCCAGCGCCTGCTCGGCACGGCAGCGGGTGGGAAAACAAGGGCTCCTCTCCTATTACGGGCATCCCTTAGCATACCGCGCCGGAAATGCCCTTACGATGGGGTGATTCCCGCTCCTTCGGAAAGAAAATGGCGTGGGCGTAATCCCCTTCGACAGCCGCCTTGGCCGCGGTCAAACCGACTCATCCGATCAGCACGTGCCTGCCCCTCTTCTGGTTGAGCGTGGCAGGAATACTTCGCTCGCGTCACGGGGCGGACTCCCGGCGGCGCCCGCTCAACGTTTTCCGCGAGCAAGCAGTTAGCCTCCTGCGGCGAAGGCGGCAGCGCTCGATTCCAGGGGCCGGCAATTCGGTAAACGGGTGGAGCGCAAATCGAGGATCTGAAGGTTGCGAAAGGAAATGGTCGCGCGCCAGATGAGCACGCCGCAAACTGGCATCCGGTCAGATCCCCGCGCCCCGACACGCCTGGCTAGACCGGCTGAACGAAAACCATTCCCTCTTCGTCATGAATCCGACTCACCTCTCCCGCCGCGACGTCATCCGTTGGCTGGCCACCGCGCCCGCTCTTGCCGCGCTCGCCCCGCGCCTCTCCGCCGCCGAGCCCACGCTGGCTTCCGCGGGGAAACTCAAGCAGAGCATCGTGCATTGGTGCTTCGCCCGGGGCGCCCAATGGAAAGTAGCCGACACCGTCAAGGCCGCCCTCGAATTGGGCTGCGTTTCCGTCGAGGGAGTTCAGCCCGCTGACTGGCCGCTGCTAAAACAAAACGGCCTCAAGTGCGCTTACGTCGGCGCCCACACCTTCGTGAAGGGCATGAACAACCCGATTTTTTGGGACGCGAACCTGAAGGCCATCCACGAGCGCATCGATTCGTGCGCCGAATTCGGCAATCCGAATGTGCTGAGTTTTACCGGCTTCGCCGACACCACCGCCCAGGGCGGCAGCGCCATCAGCGCCGAGGCGGGCAAGCGCAACTGCATCGAGGCATTCAAAAAGGTCATGAGCTACGCAGAGCGCAAGGGCGTCACGCTGCTGCTCGAGCACCTGAATTCGCGCGAGACCGGCGAGATGAAAGGGCATCCGGGTTACCAGGGCGACGACGTCAACTACTGCGCCGACATCGTGCGCGCCGTCGGTTCGCCGCGGATGAAGCTGCTCTTCGACATCTATCACGTGCAGATCATGCACGGCGACCTCACGCGCCGCCTGGACGAGTGCAAGGACGTCATTGGCCACATCCACACTGCCGGCAACCCGGGCCGGGGCGAGATCGGGCCGTCGCAGGAGATCAATTACGGGCCGGTGATGCGGAAGATCGTCGACCTCGGCTACGCCGGATACATCGGCCACGAGTTCATCCCGACGCGCGAGCCGATGGCGGGGCTGCGGGAAGCGGTGGGGATTTGCGCCGTATCCTGAGGGCAACAGGTCGGCCGCGCGCCGTCGCGGCCGGCGTCCCGGCCTGCCGGGCGTGGGAGTGTCCGGCCGCCGTTCGAAACCACCCGCCGGCAGAGATGCCTGCTGCTCCGTGCAGCGCCGGGGTGAAATTGAAAGTGAAGTCAGCGCGCTCGGTCATCGTCCCGGCTCCCCC
>JBKJRG010000108.1:0-3714 GCA_046594805.1 Opitutaceae bacterium
GCTGGAGATAGTTCACGTTCATGTGGGCGTACGTCTCGTAATCCGGCTCCATCCGAAACATATCCGCTTCGGCCAGGACGAATTTGCGGAGCCCGGCGTTCGACATGTCGTCCAGCAACTCCAGCACGCGCGGGCCGAGGCGCGGCAGTGAGAGGTCGGCGGGCATGGCCTTCCACGCGGCGCCGAGGAAACGCTCCGAACGGAAAAACCCTTCCTTCCAATACATGTCGGGGAAAGTGCGTGAGCCCTTAATGCGCGCATGGGCGGTCCACATCAGCCCGTTCTCCCGTTCCATGAGTTGCAGGACATCGCTGGCACTGCCGACATGATAGACGGTGCCATAATCGGGGACCTCCTCGGTGAAGGGTTTTTCCGCGGGCCGATTGAGGACCCAATAGACCGGGCGCGGGAAAAAGCTCACCCAGTGCCCGCCAAGATGCACGTTGGGCTCCTCGCCCGGGAGGACGAGCAGGCTCGCGTCGGACAGGCGTGCACATTCCTCGTGGAGCATCTTCAGTTGCGCCAGCCGTTCCCGTGCGGCCAGCCGCGGGGTGGCGCCGACGTGGAATTCCGCCAGGTGCACTATGTCGATGCCGCGCGCCTTGAACGTACGGACAAAGCCCGGCGTCTGGAGACCGGCGGGAATCCCTGGTCCGGGCTGGGCGCGCCGGGCTTTTTCGAATTCGAGCGCGTGCTCGATGTGGTAGTGGCTCGTGAAGGTTTGGTAGCCAGGGAGCTTCTTGTAGCGATCGCCGCGGGTGAAGCGCGCCACGCTGTCCAGCGTCGCCGCGGCGGGTTCGCGCGAGAGATAATAAAAAATGCCCAGCCGTTGTTCGGTGCCCGGCGGCGCGTTGACCCACGGCACCCAGCGCCGATCGCCCAGCGGCGGCTGCTGGATGCCGAAGCCGTAACCCCGGAAATGCGCGTTGCCGGAAACGCCCTGCCATGCGAAGCCCAGGTTGTCCGCGGAATCGAGTGGGTAGAAATATTCGTGCGGCGCCGGAAACACCGCCACGCTCCCCGCGGGGCTCTCCGCGACGACGGTGCGACCGCCGACCTGCAGCGGGCTGGCCACGCGGTGAACATTCACGTTGATCCGCCGCAGTTCGCCCATCGGCTCCCGCCAGGCGAGGGTGGGCCAGCTCGGGGCGGTGCTGACGAGTCCTGCGTCGTAAAGAATAGCGCGGCCATCCTCGGCGGTTTTCAGCACGGTTTCGACGTGAACGAGCGGCGAATGGCGGCAGACGGTGAATTCAATCCGACCGGAAAAGGATCCCGCGCTCACGTCGCCGATACTGACAACGGTGCGGTTTCCGTGGTTGGTCACGCGCACGGTCCTTTTTTTCACGATGGCGGCCACCGTGCGATGCGGACGCAGCGGGGGATTGTCGAAGAACGCCACCCAGCCCGCGGAATTGCGCAGGTCGCGCTCGCCGATGGTGAGGAGCGTGAGCGGGTCAACGCGTTGCATCAACACCGCCCGTGCATCCGTTCCGCCCGGCGTGATGATGCCCAATGTCTCGAGCAGCGGCCGTCCGTCCTCGCAGTTGAAAACAATTTCGCCGCGGGCCTCCGCGGAGATGGGCCAGGTGAGACGCAAGCCTGGCGCCTCCTGAACAACGGTGGCGCCGGACGCGGCGCTGAAACCGGACAGGTCAAACTCGACGGCGGCGGCGGGAGGAGTTTGCGCAGAAGCGAACGCGCCCAGTAGCAAACCCGCAAGGCAGGCGAGGGGAGGTTTCATCCTGAATGTGAGTTCACCACTCGCTGGCGCTTGTAGCTACGAGCGCCAGCGAGTGGTCTCATCCACGAGGGCGCCAAGTCAGGGTGAGCGCAATTCAATCCCGGTCGCCGGGGAACGTCCCGGCCCCGCGATGAAGCCCATCAACAGCCCAACCAGAAAGCCCGCCAGATGCGCGCCGATATCGACCCGCTGGGCGCCGGCGCCGTGCAGGGCGAAGACGGTCAGGCCCGCGGCGAAGGGCACGAACATCGCGCGCCAGCGGTGCGGATGCCGCGTGCGCGCGATCACGCGGATCGCGCGACCGGTCAGCAGACCCAGGCCCGCAAAGATTGCCGTGGAGGCGCCCACCGAACGGTAAGGCCCGGGATAGTGGGCGGCGGCGACCGCGAGATTTCCCAGGATGCCGGCGAGCGCGAGTCCGACTACTCCGCGCCAGCGTCCGAATGTCGAGAGCACGGCCGTAAACACCAGGATCCCGCCAAGCGCATTTGAAATCACGTGCGCGGCATCGGCGTGGAGGAACAGCGCGGTGACGGGCCGCCACCACTCGCCCTGGACGAAAACCGCCGCGGCATCGAGGGCACCCTTGGCTGTCCAGTTAGCCTTGAAGCGAAAAATCGCCAGGACGCTCAACGCCCACAACAGCGGGGGCAGCGTGTCCGCGCGGCGCATGATCCATGGATCGACGATGGGCGCCGGTGGCCAGCCGATCCGTTCCCGCTCGTATTTGGCGAGGTGCGTGCGCGCCCGCTGCACGGCCTCCGGCTCGACGAACAAATGATGCCCGGCCGCGGAGGGAGTCAGCCAATAGGGCGCACCCGCGGCCAGAATCACGAGTCCGCGCTCGGCGCCTTCAGTCGCGGTGGGATAGACGCCGGCCTCGACCAAGCCTTCGGGCAAGGGCTCGACCTCGGACTGGATCTGTTCCTGTGCTGGCACGAGGGCATGGATAGCCACTTGGCGCGATTATTCCACTCTGCGCGACGATCGCGGGCGGCGGGAGATTGAAGGTGGAGGCGGTCTCTCCGAGCCGCCTTGGGTTCCAGCGTGGATTGAACCGTGCAGCGGGAGGTAGGGCTGCCGCTGGCTCCCGGAGTGCCGGGATCGCGGCTATCGCGTTCGCGGCGCGACGGCACGGCGACGAGCGCCGGCCCTACCCATTAAAGCGCTCGAGCAGGCTCCCTCAAAACTCCGTGCTCATCGTCAGCCGGAACCCACGAGGTTCGCCCCAGGAGCCGGTCGCAACGCCGCCCGAGCGATAGTATTCCTTGTCGAACAGGTTGCTGACGTTCAGCGCGAAGGTCACCGGTCGGTTAAAGATCCGCCGGTTGTAGCCCGCGAGCACGCTGTAGAGCGTGTACGCCGGGGACCACATCTCGGCGACGGGCGTGGCCGGGTCCATGTCATGGTCGCCCCTGCCGCGATACGTCGGCTGGCGGAAATTAACGCCACCCCCGATGTAAGCTCCCTTGAGGACGCCCTCGACGATGGTGTAGCGCGTGAAGATGTTGGCGCGCATTTTCGTGTAGCCTGCATTCGGCACCCCTTCCGGAAACGTATCGAGGAAGGCATCCAGCAGTGGAGTGGGGGCGTTCAGTTTTTTCGCCTCGGCCTGGAAGCCGTGCAGGATGGGCGCGCGATCCTTGGTCACAACCTTGTTGGTACTCCAGTTGAACGTCAGCCGCCAGTTGCGCGTGACGTTGGTGGTGAGGTCGACCTCGTAGCCCGTGGTGGAGGTGGTCTGGAAGTCCTGGCCGGGGGGATAGAAGGTTTCCGGAAAAATGGCCGAGACTTCGTCTTCGACCTGGACGTTCGGGTTGGGGTTGAACCGATCGTTCGGCCGGAAGTTGTCGTACTTGACGACATTCATTTCGACGCGGGGAATGCCATTACGATCCTTGAGCAGGCTGAATCGCGCGGAAATGTCCGTGCCTTCGCCCACCGGCACGCCCTGCTTCTGGCCGACGCGG
>JBKJRG010000131.1:0-3598 GCA_046594805.1 Opitutaceae bacterium
ACGGCAGCGATCTTTCGCAGGTGGAACACCGCGCGTGGGATGACAGCGTCAAGTCGCTCGTCAATTATCCGGACCTCGTGAAGTGGATGGACGAGAATCTCCTCTGGACCCGTCAGCTCGGCGAAGCCTTCGCGGAGCAACCCGCCGAAGTGATGAAATCGCTGCAGCGGCTGCGCACCCGCGCCCAATCCAGCGGCGCCCTGGTCAGCACGCCCCAGCAGCAAGTGCTGGTGGAGCAACAGGCGATCCGGATCGTGCCCGCGCAGTCCGAAGTGATCTACGTGCCGTATTATGACCCGGCGATCGTCTACGTGGACCGGCCAGTGTACCATTCCTATGGCCGGCCCATGATTTCCTTTGGCATCGGCTGCCGCGTCGGGTCCTGGCTGTCTCACGATTTTGACTGGCACCGTTCGACGATCTGGATCGGCGACCGGCATCGGCACTGGGATCACCGGCATGACTGGGGGCGGCCGGTGGTGGTTGCGCCGATTGCGCCGCGTTCCAGCTACGCGACTTACCGGGCCCCGCGGCCCTGGCAGCCGCCGGCGCGATTGCCGCGTCCGGGCTATGCCAGCGTGCAATCCGAAAATCAGTCGCGCTCCGAGCTACCGCGCGTCCCTTCACTGCGCGCGCCATCCTCCAATTACGAACAAATGGGTCCGGTCGCGCCGAATGTGAACGGCGACAGCACTCATTACGGAGAGCGCCCGTTGGTCACCACGCCAGGTGCGCGCCAGCGCGCGAACGGGAGTAGTACTGCGCCGCTGGCCTGGGCTGCCCCGACGGTTACGGCCACTCCCGCGCCGGCACCGACTCCGACCGTGGTGCAGTCCAATCGCGGCAGGGCCGACACGGGCACGCGCGCGCCTGAAGCCCGCGTGCGCACCTATCAACCGCCGGCCAACACCAACGCCAGCATCCCGAGCGCGCCGCCGCTGCAGCGCGTCGGGCCGGCGCAGCAATCTTATCCGACCGTCGTCGCGCCCGCGTATGATCGCGGCAACAATGCACGCCCGTCAGCGCCGGATCGCAGCTATTCCAGAAGTGCGCCCGCGCCCGTGGCCGCTCCGCCATTGCAGCATGTGCAACCTTGGGCACCCCCGGCCCCGAGCGTAGGCCCGGTGGCGGCCCCGCCCGCCGCGGCGGCTCCTGCCCCATCGGCGCCCCCGGACCGAGGCGGTAGTCCGGGTCGCGATCGCCGGAACGTCGACTGAGCGGTGGCAGGCGTTTTGCCTACCCGCCGCGCTGTAGGCTAGCTCGCTGAGCTGGCTCCGGGGCCCGCACGCCCCGGCTACTTGATTTTGATCTTCGAAAGATCCTCTTTCGGCTCGGGCCATTTCAGTCGAAGGGCTTTCATCGCGCGGGACACGGTGTCAGCGATGACATAGTCGCGATACCATTTCTGGTCCGCCGGCACGAGGTGCCATCGTGCATGATTGTGGCTCGTCGCATTGAGCATGTCCTCATACGCCACCATGTAGTCGTCCCACTGCCGCCGCACTTCAAGGTCGCCCGTGGCGAATTTCCATTTCTTCTTGGGCAGGGTCAGTCGCTCGCGAAAGCGCTCCGCCTGCGCTTCGCGGCCGAGGTGCAGATAAAACTTCAGCAGCACCACGCCATTGGCGATGAGCATCCGCTCGAACTCGTTGATTTGGGCGTAGCGCTCGACGCATTGCTTGCGGGAAACGAGACCCAACACGCGTTCGGCCAGCACGGCCTCGTAGTGCGAGCGATTGAACACCCCGATGTTGCCGTAGCGCGGCACCGCCTGGTGTACGCGCCACATATAATCGTGCGCTTTCTCCTCAGCCGAGGGCGCCTTGAAGTTCGCCATCTCAAAACCGATCGGGTCCACATAATGAAGCACCTTTTTGATCGCCCCATCCTTGCCGCTGGCATCGAGACCCTGGAACAGGAGCAATACCGCCTGCCGGCCGCCCGCATAAAGCCGCTCCTGCAACTCGGCGATCTGCTTCGCGCGTTTCTTGGTGCGCGGCTTGGTCGCCTCTTTTTCCAAGCCAGCACAGTAATCGGCCGCGAAATCCTTCAGCCGAATCCGGCCCCGGATGACAGTGGGTTGATGCGTCATCCGGCTTGGACAGGCAAAATCGGGAATCGGCTCGCGGGATGGGTGCAGCGATGCCTTGCCGGGTTTGACTCTTGGCATCGACGCTGCGCCCTTGTCGCCGAATGTCCGCCCTGCCCGCCGCCGCCGCTCCGCTCGCCCCACTGCCGGGGGGAAGCAATGTCGACGCCGTGCTGGAACGTTTCCTCGCGGCGATGGCATCACGCGGGCTCGAGCTCTACCCCGAGCAGGAGGAGGCGATCCTTGAACTGCTGGCCGGCCGCAATGTCATCCTCAACACGCCCACCGGTTCGGGCAAATCGCTCGTGGCGGCCGCCTTTCACTTCAAGGCGCTCTGCGCCGGTGAGCGCTCGGTCTACACCTGCCCGATCAAGGCGCTGGTGAACGAAAAGTTTCTCTCCCTCTGCCGCGATTTTGGGCCGGAGAACGTCGGCATGATGACCGGCGACGCCAGCGTGAACCCACGCGCGCCCGTCCTGTGCTGCACGGCGGAAATCCTGGCCAACATCGCCCTCCATCGCGGCGATCGCAGCGATGTCCGCGCCGTGATTATGGACGAGTTTCACTACTACTCCGACGCCGACCGCGGCACGGCGTGGCAAGTCCCGCTCCTCACCCTGCCGCAGGCGCGGTTCCTGCTGATGTCGGCCACGCTCGGCGCCACCGAGTTTTTCGAGAAAGATCTCACCCGCGTGACCGGCGCGCCGACGGTGACGGTGCGGAGCGACCGCCGGCCGGTGCCGCTGGAATTCGAGTACTCCGAGACACCCCTGACGGAACGCGTGGGCGAGCTGCTCGCCGCGCAGCGGGCACCCGTTTACCTGGTCTACTTCACCCAGCGGGCAGCGAGCGAGGCCGCCCAGGCGTTGATGAGCCTCAACGTGTGTTCGAAGGAAGAGAAGGCGGCGCTCCAGGTCGCATTGGAAACCGCGCGCTTCAACAGCCCCTACGGAAAGGAAATGCGCCGCTGGCTCCGGCACGGAATCGGGGTGCACCACGCCGGGCTGCTGCCGAAGTACCGCATCCTGGTCGAACAGCTCGCGCAAAAAGGATTGCTCAAGCTCATCTGCGGCACCGATACCCTCGGCGTCGGGATCAACGTGCCGATTCGCACGGTGCTCTTCACGAAGCTCTGGAAATACGACGGCAAAAAAGCGGCCGTGCTGACCGTGCGCGATTTCCGCCAGATCTCAGGGCGCGCCGGCCGCAAGGGCTATGACGACGCCGGCTATGTGATCGCCCAGGCGCCGGAGCACGTGGTGGAAAACAAGCGGGCGGAGGAAAAAGCCGCGGCGAATCCCGGCAAAAAGAAAAACGTCGTCAAGCAACGGGCGCCGGAAGGCACCGTGAGCTGGGACGCCAAGACGTACGAACGCCTGCGCACGGCGCCGCCGGAGGAGCTTTCTTCGCGGTTCGAGGTTACGCATGGGATGTTGCTGCTGATGCTCAGCCGCGAGTCGGACGGCTGCCGTGCGATGCAGCGGCTGATTCGCGATTCGCACGAGACGC
>JBKJRG010000397.1:0-8167 GCA_046594805.1 Opitutaceae bacterium
GATGAAGGCGTTGGGTCGCACGCCGTGCGCGTGCAACCGGTCGAGGATCGCGAGGCCGGGGCCGCGGCCGGTGTGAATCGCGATCGTCAGCCCGGTGGCGGCATGCGTGAGCGCGGCCGCGTCGACGAGCCGCTCGTGAATGGGCGAAAGCGCCGGCTCCGGGTCGACGCCGGTTTTGATGAAACCGGGCCGGATGTCGGTGTCGCCGATGCCATGGGTCGATTCGGCGGTCCATTCGCGCGCAAGCTCGCGGGCGGTCGCGGCCTGGGCGGCGGGCGGGATGAACTTGTTCTGCCGGGCGCCGTAAAGGCCCGTGTTCGTGACGAGGTGCACTCCACTTGCCTGGCTGAGCCGCGCGAGCAGGCGCGGATCGCGGGCGAGGTGGTTGGGCGTGCACTCGAACAGCGTGCGCACGCCGAGCGCGTGCGCGCGTTGGAGGTGGGGCAGCGCGGCCGCGAACACCTCGTCCGCCGCGTAGCGCGACGGCGACACCTGATCGGCGCCGATGAAATCGACCAGAACGTGTTCATGCGCGAGGACCGGACCGAGTTCGCCCGCGGGAACGGGACCACGGACGGTTTCAACCACGAGCCCGGCGGGGCGCGCACCGGCGGCGTCGGCGGCGCGGGCGAGCGACGTCGCGGCCAGGCTCACGCCGAGGCCTTGCAGGAAAGTGCGCCGGTGCATACGGGCGGAGCGCAGTGCTACTCAGTCGACACCGACGGACGATCCGACTTGGCCGTCGAAAGCTGGATCGCATTGAAGAGAAGCTTGAACGTGCCGTGCGTCTGAGCCCGGAAGGCGACCTCCGAGCCCATGAGGTAGAGCCGACCGCGGCCGACCGGGGCGCTCGCGACGGTCGTGGTGTCTTTCAGCAGCTTCTGGCCCCAAGCCCAGCCACTGCGCAGCGGCGTTTCGGTGTCGAACCAGGCCACCGATTTGACGGCGCCGCGCTGGCCGGGCGGCAGGGCAAACACGGCGCTGCGGTCGAAATAAAAATAGGACTGCTCGGCCATCCCCCATGTGACGGGGTCGGAAAGGTCGAGTCGCGCCTCGAGTACGCTGCCAGGAATGTAGAACTTGTCGTCCGGGAAGTTGCGCTCCTTCCCGTCGGGCGTTTTTTCCCGGAGCGCATTCTTCAACGGCAGGCCCAGGTGATAGGCGAGGCTGGTCGAGGAACCGATCGTCACCACCGTCCCGCCTCCCTGCAGAAAGTCCTTCAGCGCCGGCACGGACTTTTCCGGCGTCAGCCGGCCGAGCCATGGTTCGTACTGCGGGGGCAGGTTTTTCGGGCGGGCAACCGAGGTGCCGCGTGCCCCCGGCGCCGGGATGGCGCCGGTGACGAGAACGATCACATCGTACTTCTCGCGCAGCTTCCCGGCGTCGATCTGCTGCGGATAAATTACGTCGAAGGGGAATTCGAACTGCTCGAGCACCCAGCGCGTCCAGCCCGACGGCATCGAGCCACCGTAACGGTCCCACAACGCGATGCGCGCTGGCGCGAGCCGCATTTTGTCGCCCGCGGGGGCGACCGCGAGCAGGCGGACGTCGAGCCCGAGCTCGGAAGCGGCCTGCTCCACGATACCGCGCGCCGGCCCGCGATCCGGAACGTAGAGGGCGCCCGCGCCGAATGCGGCCGCGTCCGCGAGCGGTTCCTTCAGCCAGTACGCCTCCGCGCCGGCCTTCAGCAGCCGGTTGGCGAGGATGAAGCTGTCGTTCACGCGATGGCTCACCACGAAGCCGGCGCCGGAACCGGTGACCTTGCGGGCGGGCGGTTTTTGCAATTCGCCATAGGGCCGGCGCTCGAACGGCCCGTTGAAACTCTCGAGCACGCGGTCGAAGTTGACGCCCATCTGAAACGCGAGGGTCCAGCCCGCGACATCGTAAGGCCGGTTCGGCGGCCCGCCTTCGTAACGGAAATCGTTCGGATGATCCTGCGGCTCGAACATGTCGAGGACGTGCGGGCGAAAGGCCTGGTTCGCCTGCACGACGTAAGAGCCGGCCGGATAATTTTTCCCGGCGACCGCGAAGTCCGCGGTGGCGCGGTGGATCGCGATGCCGTTTTTCACGAGGGCGTTGATGAACTTCACCGCGGTCGGAAAATCGGGCTGGTCCGCCGGTACGATGAAGCCGCGCGGATCCCGCCACTCGGGTTTGCGGAGCATTTCATAATACTTCGCTGCCAATTGCGGGCTGGGATTCCGGGGCGGCTCTCCCGTGTCGGTGGGTTCCTCGGTGGCGTCGGCCGGGCGGGTGCGATCGTTGGCCGCCAGCTTCGAGATTTCGTCGAGCCGGCTGGGGCGGGGGGTCCAGTGGTCGCGGCTGCCGCGCTCGATCGAGTTCCGGCCCATCCGGTACGCATTCATCAGCAGGACCTCGCGGTGGCGCGAGGCGTAGTCGAGCACGGCGCGGTTCGCCGTGACGGAATACTCGATCGACTGGCGATAGTGCCAGAGCTGCGGCGCGACGGGCGACGTGAGATCGTTCGAGGGCAACTGCCGGCGCGCGACGAGCGGGATCCGCATCGGCGTGGGGCTGCCCACGATTTCGGTGAGCAGGCCAATTTGATTATGGAAATACGCGGTGGTCCGCAGGCCGCCGTTCCACCAGGTCGAGTAATTCGCGCCACTGCGTGACGTGGCGCCGGGCTTACCCTCTTGGAGGAAGCGCGCCTGGATCGCGTTGCCCAGCGACTCGACGCCGACCACCACGAGGGGATCGAAGACATAGTTGAAGGGATCGCGGAAGGGGGGGACAAAGATGACCGTGCCGGCCGGGCCGGACTGGTGGTGGTTGTAGACCACCTGCGGGAACCACTCGAGGTAGAGCTGCCGGTTGATGTTCGTGCTCTCCTTCATCGCGGCCATGAAGAAGTCGCGGTTGTTGTCGTGGCCGATGTATTTTTGGTAGAGCCGCGGGGTGGGGCTGGTGACACGCTGCGCCGGGACCGGCTCCCGCATGTACCAGTTGCTGACGAGTTCCTGTCCGTCGGGGTTCGCGTGCGCGCAGAGGATGATCGTGTCTTTCAGGATGCGTTTGATTTCCGCGTCTTCGGCACTCGCGAGCATCCAGACCGTCTCGATCAACTGATGGGTGCCGACCGTCTCGCTGGCGTGCAGGCCGCCGTCGATCCACACGACCGCCTTGCCCTCGGCGGCGAGGCCCTGCGCCTGCTCGGGGGTGAGCCCCTCCGCGCGCGCGAGCCGGGTGGCGATGTCCTTGTAGCGGGCGAGTTGCTTCAAGTTTTCCCTCGCCGAGAAAACGAGCATCCACTGCGTGCGGCCCTCCTCGGTGCGGCCCATGTCGACGAGCCGCGCGCGGTCCGACTCGGCGGCGATTTTTTTGAAATACGCCTCCGTCTGCGTGTAGTTCGCGAGGTGATAATCATCGCCGATGGCGAAACCGAAATGCTGTTTTGGCGAGGTGACCTTGGCCGCCGTGGCGTGGGTGACGCTGCCGACGAGCAGGGCGACGGCAAAGGCGAGGCGAAGGAGCGGGAGGATCCTCATGGAGTAAGGGTCGCGCAGGGCGGAAAGGCAGAGTGAGCGGAGGCCGTGCCCGCCTGCAAGGGCGGGATTTGTCGCCGAGGTGGCTGCGGCATCCTGCCGCAGTTTGGGAAATCTGCGGCTGGAAGCCGCAGCCACTTTGGGCCGCGGCGCCGCGGTCGTGATGCAACTGGGCGAAGGCGCCCCTTCCCCATTTAATGCATTCCGCTTTTCAACGGCCACCAAAGACTATCTCAGGCTGCAGCGGGTGACGCGCGATTCATATTAGCCGCCGGCGCTCCCTGCGGATTCTGCCACGCGGGAACCGCCAGCTCGGTCATGAGCCGCACCCCTGGTCTCGCGGCGAGCAGCCGGGGCACGATGTTAATCAACGAGGCAACCGTGGCGTCGTCGCCGGCCACGCCGCCGTTGAGCACGAGGTTGAGGTCAGGCCGGCCTTTGATCACAATCGCGTCGTGCGGGAGCGAGGCCTCGAGGTACATCTGGAGGTCCAGCTTGATTTTCGTTTCGCCGCCGACGAGCCCGAAGCACTTCTGGTGGATGCCGACGCTGCGGCCCGCCGCGACGTCGAAGAATTTCGTGACCACGCGGCTGGTCGCCACGACGGGCTCGCAGGTCTCGCGGATCTCGTCGAGCTGCCAGCCCATCGCGTGGGCGAGCAGGGCGACCGATTGCTGAAAACCAGCGTGGCCAGCCTTGCCCGCGGCGAATTTGGCGCGGAACGCCTCCGGGTCCTGGCCGCTGCCAATCTTGGCCTGGAGCGGCTGGCGCCGGGTGGAGGCGTTGACGACGCGCTCGACGTAGATGGATTTCACCTCGCGGCTGACGCCGGTCAGGCAAATCGGGAGGATGTCCATCACGAAGCCGGGATTGACGCCGGTGCCGGCGATGCGCGCGCCCGTGCGCTGGCAAAGCGCATCGTATTCGGCGGCGAGCTCTGGGGTTTTCAGCGCGGGAAAAATCAGTTCCTCGCAGGTCGAGGCCACACTTACCCCGCGCTCGAGGGCGAGACGCAGCTGGGAGAACGAGGCCGCGGCACTCGAGCCCGCGGTGTGGAGCACCACATCCGGCTGGCCCACGGTGCCGAACAAGGCATCGAGCGACGGATAAATCTTCGCGCCCGCGAGCGCGGGAAGCCCGGCGACGTCGGCGAGGGATTTCCCGATCTTCGCCGGGTCGATGTCGATGCCGCCGACGACCTCGAGCCACGACTGCTCAGCCGCAAGTTTCACTGACTCGATGCCAATGGGACCGAGGCCGAATTGGAGGACTTTGATTTTCTTCATGCGGGAGTGAGGGGAGAGGAAATGACAATGCGGATGTTCGGATGACAATCCCGGATTGGCGGCCCGGCCCTCCGAATTCCGCGGGATTTCCGGCCTGGCTCTTCCGGCATCGACACCGGCAATGTTTTTCCGCACTGGAGTCTCAACCCGCCCTGCGCGCGCTGCCCCGCTCTCCGCATGATTCTCTCGCCCTGGCTCGTGGTCCTGCTCGCCGTTCCCGTCCTGCTGCTCGGCGAGTGGCTGGTCCGGCGGATTCCGGCCCTGCAACGCTTCAACATCCCGGCGCCCGTGGTCGGCGGACTGCTGGTCTGCCTTGGCGTACTCCTCTACAATGTGAGTGGACTCGGGACCTTTTCCTTCGGCAGTCGGGTGAACTCGGCCGGGTGGACCTGGCTGGTGACGGCCGAGCCCCAATGGGCGAAGCGGCCCGCGCTGGCGGTGAACACGCCTTTCATGGTCGGATTTTTTGTCTGCGTGGGACTCAACGCCACTTGGGCGCTGGTGAAGAAGGGCGGCGTGCTGCTCGTGGTTTTCTGGGTCATCGCCTCGATTTTTGCGCTGCTGCAAAATGGGCTCGGGATGGGCCTCAGCGTCGCGATGGGCCAGTCGCCGTTGCTGGGGATTATTTGCGGCAGCGTCACCCTGACCGGCGGCCACTCCACGGCGCAGGCCTTTGCGCCGGAGATCGCCGCCGCCGGGCTGGCCGGGGCCTCGGTGATTGGCGTGGCTGCTGCGACGTTCGGACTCGTGGCGGGGGCCTTACTCGGCGGTCCAATCGCGACGCGGTTGATCGAGAAAAACCGGCTGCGTTCGCCCGAGGGTCTTCGCACCGCGGAGGTGGATTTGGCGTATGTGGCGGAAGAGCCGACTTTTTTTGCGCTGCTGCGGGCGCTCGCGCGACAGGGCGGGCGAATCGTTTTGCCGATCCTCATCGTGCTGGCCTGCATCAAGGGTGGGGCATGGGTGGGCTATCTTTTGCAGCAGGCGGGAATGATTTTCCCCGTGTCGATGGGCGGGATGCTGGTGGGTCTGATCATCCGGAATGGGCTCGACGGCCTCGGGGCGAAGTGGCTCGACAACGAAATCATCGACCACATCGGCACCGTGCTGCTCTCGCTCTTCCTCGCGATCACGATGGCCGGGTTGAACCTGGTGGAACTCGCCGCCGCCGCCGTGCCGATGCTGGTCATCCTCGTCGCGCAGATCGTGCTGATGGGGCTCTTCGCGTACTACGTCACGTTTCGCAGCATGGGCCGCGACTACGACGCCGCGGTGATGGCGGCGGGGCATTGCGGCTTCGGGCTGGGCGCGACCTCGAACGCCATGGCGACGATGCTCGCGGTCGTCCAGCGGCACGGCCCCGCGCGGAAGGCCTTCCTGATCGTGCCGCCGACCGGGGCCATGCTGGTCGATATCACGAATGCGTTCTCGATCACGGCGCTGCTGAACATGCTCAAGTAGTCGTCGCACTTGCACCGCGCGACGGCGCGGCGACAAGCGCCGGCCCTGCCCTTGACGGGGGTTTGGATGCCCGCACCATTTTGTGCTCCCGCACCGCGGGCAATTCCTCCTGTCTTCTCGTCCATGTCTCGTTTCGCCGCTTGCTGCCTGTGCTGGATGGTTTGGATGTGCGCCGGGCAGGCGGCGACGCCCGTGGCGGTGCAGCCGATCGCGGCCCGCCACGGCATCGTCGTCGCCGGCCACCCGGAGGCGGCGGAGGCGGGACTCGCCATCCTGAAGTCGGGCGGCAACGCAATAGACGCGGCCGTCGCGACCTCGCTCGCGCTGGGCGTGGCGGAGCCCTATGGCTCGGGGCTTGGCGGCAAGTTGATGCTGCTCTATTATGAGGCGAAGAGCGGCCGGACGCGCGTGGTCGACGCGATGGATGCCGCCGGTTCGCTGGATGTAGCCGCGTACCTAATCCGACCGGACGAAGATCACTATTACGGCTATGGAGCCGTCTGCGTGCCGGGATTACCCGCGGGTTTGTGGGCCGCGCACCAGCAGTGGGGCGTGAAAAAATGGGCGGAGAATGTCGCGCCGGCCATCGCCCTCGCGCAAGAGGGCTTCACCGTTTTGCCCAAGAGCAGGGATTATTTCGCAGAGCAGGAACGGAAGCTGCGCCGCGGCGATCCGGAGATTGCGCGGCTGTACCTGCCCGACGACAAATTGCCGGAGGTCGGCTCGCGGCTGGCGAACGCGGACCTGGCCCGGACGCTGGAATTGCTGGCGCGCCGCGGCCGGGATGGTTTTTACCGCGGCCCGGTGGCGGAGGCGATTGTCGGCGCAGCGGAGAAAGGCGGGGGCGTGATCACCCGGGAGGATCTTGCAAATTACGCGGCGCGAATCGCGGAGCCAGTCACCACCCCGTTTCGCGGCTACACCCTGGTGTGTGCGCCGCCACCGGCGAGCGGTGCGGCGCTGTTTCTTCCGATCATGAAAATCCTGGAGCCGGAGTCATTCGACTCGGGGCCATTGCGGTCGCCGGAGAATCTCGATCGGATCGGTCGTGCCTGGCGCGCCGCGCAGCCGCAGGTGGGCCGGACGATCGCGGATGTGCCGGAAGCGCGGGGGCTGTTGGAGAAATTGCTCGCGCCTGATTCGATCGCGGCGCTGCGAGCGAAGGCGTTTTCCCCGCCCGTGCCTGCGCCGAAAAAGACGGCTGGAGTGCAGATTCCTGCAGGCCGGGTCGCCGACCTGGCGGGCACTGATTTGAAAAGCCAGCTCGGCGAGCTGGCCTACAACGCAGCGGGATGGTACGACGAAAGCCCGCCGGCCGGGACGACGCACTTCATCGTGGTGGATGCTCAGGGCAACGTGGTGTGCGCCACCCAATCGCAGAGCCTGCATTTCGGCGCGGGGGTGGTGCCGCCGGGCACCGGCGTGGTGCTGAACAATTCCATGAGTAATTTCGGGTACAGCGATCCGGAAAACATCAATCATATCGCCCCCGGTAAACGCGCGCGCAGCACGATCGCGCCGACCCTGGTTCTGCGCGGCGGCAAGCCCGCCCTGGCGATTGGCGCGCCGGGCGGCGCCCGGATCCCGACGGCGCTGTTGCAGGTACTGCTGGATCGGCTCGCTTTCAACCGGCCCCTGGCGGATGCGATCGGCGACACGCGGATTCATTTCGCCCCGCGGCTCCGCCCGGAGGATCCGGATACGTTCGAGGCGGAGCAATCGCTGCCGCATCCCGACGCGGAGGCAATGCGTGCGGCCGGTTGGAAGGTCGTGCTCCCCGAGCGGGCCGGCCGCGGACGTCATTTCGGCGGGGTCAATGCGGTCGAGTTCAACGCCGACGGCACTGTGACCGGCTATGCCGATCCCCGACGGACGAACGCCGCGGTGGGGTATTAGCGTAGCGGAAAGCGTGAG
>JBKJRG010000509.1:0-2809 GCA_046594805.1 Opitutaceae bacterium
CGTCAGGTGCGTGAACAACTTCACCACGTCGTTCCGAAAATACAGCGCCACGAATCCCATGACCAGCCCCACGACCGTGCCGGCCGCCCCGATGATCATGCCCTGGCAGCAGAAACATGCCGCCACGTGCCGCGAACGTCCGCCGAGCGCGCCGAGCAGCCCGATCTCACGGGTTTTCCGCACGACCGAAATCAACAGTGAGCTCATCACGGAAAACGCCGCGACGACCACGATGAAGGTGAGCAGGAAAAAAATCATGTTCTTCTCCAACTGCAGCACGAAGAGGAAACCCTCGTTCAGCTCCCGCCAGGAACGCGCCCGCAGGCCCGGGGCCAGCACCGCGTTGATCCGCGCCGCGGCCACGTCGGCGTCCACGTCCGGCGCAATCTTGATGTTCACCCCATGCACCGCGCCGCCCAGCCCATACAGCTCCTGCATCAGCCGGAGCGTCACCAGCGCCACCGAGCTGTCGAGGTGCTGATGCCCAATCTCAAAAATCCCCACCACGAGCAATTCCCGCGGGAGGATCACTTCATTGGTGGACAATTTTTCCAGCATCAGCGGCGACGACACATTCACCCGGTCCCCGGGCCGCACTCCCAGGTTCATCGCGATCTGGATGCTCAGGATGATGGAGTCGTCGTCGAGCCCTTCGAGCGAACCCGCCGTCACGTAGCGTTCCAGCGGGATCACTTTCCCCGCGCGCGAGAGGTCAATCCCTTGGAGCGAAGGGTACACCGGCCGCCGTTCGTGCTCGAGCATGACCACGCCTTCAGCAAAGGGCGTGGTGGCGACGATCCCGGGAATCTTTGCGAGCTGCGACAAAACCTCGGCCGGATCCTCGATCACGTCGCGCGCCCGCACCTGCACGTCGCCCTGCGTTTCGACCATCATCTGGTGGATCTTGTGGCCGAACCCCCCCATGACACTCGTCACAAGCACGAGCAGCATGACCCCGAGCGCCACCCCCAGCACCGAAATCGCGGTGAAAAACGAAAAACGCCCCGTCGGGAAAAGCTGCTTCAGGGCAAGGTAGAGGTACCAGGGCATCGCGGAATTGCGGATTTCGGATTGGGGATTTCGGATTGGGGCTCCCCGGGGACCGCGTCTTAACTCAATCCGCAATCCGCGATCCGCAATCCGCAATTGTCACGCGCCGGGCCTGAGCTGCGGAAACAAGATCACATCCCGGATGCTCTCCGCCCCCGTGAGCAGGATGCAGAGCCGATCGATGCCGACGCCCATCCCGCCGGCGGGGGGCATGCCGTGCTCGAGGGCCAGCAGGAAATCGTGGTCGATGTTCTGCTTCTCCCCGCCGGCCTGCTTTTCGAACATCTCGCGCTGCGCATCGGGATCGTTCTGCTCGGAGTAGGCCGGTGCGACTTCCATGCCACCAATCGTCAGTTCGAACACGTCAATCGTGGTCGGGTCGTCGGCGGTGATCTTGGCCAGCGGGCACAACTCCCGCGGCAGGTGCGTGACGAAGGTCGGCTGAATCAAGGTCGGCTCGATCTTCTTTGAGAAAATCTCGTTGGTAATCTCGAACTCCTCCCACGCGGGATTGATCCCGAGGCCCATCGCCTCGCCCTTGGCGATCTTTTCGGCCTTGGGTCGGTCGAACCAGTCCGCATCCCCGGTGGCCTCCTTGATTAGATCCTTGTAACGAACTTCCCGCCACTCGCCGGCGAAATTGATCTCCTGACCGCTGGCCGCGTGCTTGATCGTGGTGGCACCGAGAACGTCCCGGCACAACGAGGTCAACAGGTCGCGAATCAGCGTCATCATGCCCCGGTAATCCGAATACGCCTGATAGACTTCGAGCATGGTGAACTCCGGATTATGCCGGCGGGACACGCCTTCATTGCGGAAAATCCGCCCGATCTCGAACACGCGATCGAATCCCCCCACCAGCATCCGCTTGAGCCGCAGCTCCGTCGCGATGCGCAGGAAAAAATCCACGCCCAGCGCGTTGTGGTGCGTCTTGAACGGCCGCGCCGCGGCGCCGCCCGCGGTCGATTCCAGCACCGGCGTTTCCACTTCGATGAACTGCCGTTCCTCGAGGAAGCGCCGGATGTGCGACACGATCCGCGACCGCAGCATCAGCCGCGCCCGCGACTCCGGGTTCACGATCACATCCAGGTAGCGCTGACGGTATACCTGCTCCGCATCGCTGAGCCCGTGCCATTTTTCCGGCAGGGGGCGCAGCGCCTTCGCCACCAGCACATAGGAATCGGCCCGAATCGTGACTTCGCCGGACTTCGTTTTGATGAGCGTGCCCTTCGCCCCGATGATGTCACCGAGGTCGAGCTTCTTGAACGCGGCATAGGCCGCGTCGCCGATCACGTCCTTCTTCACGTAGAGCTGAATCTGGCCCTGCTGATCGAGAATCTTCACGAACTGGCTCTTGCCCATGTCGCGGATCACGACGAGCCGGCCCGCCACCGCCGCCGGCACGGTGTGGTCCTGACCCTCCACGTGGGCCTTGAGCGCCTCCGCTGAAAAATGCGTGGTCGCAAAATTCGCGCGAAAGGGATCGGCGCCGGCCGCACGCAACTCCGCGAGCTTCTGGCGCCGCACGGCGTGCTGGTCATGGCTGATGTCGATGGGAAGGTCGCTCATGGGACGGAACCGGGCACCGTGGCCCGCCCGCCGGTGCGGGGCAAATGGAAACTCGTGCGTTCCCGCCCGACGGGCATGGTCTTTCGTTTTGGCCGCGTAAATGTAGGCCAGCTCGCTTGCGAGCGCGGTTTGGCGCGCGCAAGCGCGCTGACCTACGGTAAAGGCGTTTGAACAGCCAAAACGAAAGACC
>JBKJRG010000644.1:0-2942 GCA_046594805.1 Opitutaceae bacterium
CAGGCCGTCCATCCACGGCATTCGATAGTCAGTGACCACGGCGGTAAACTCCCGCTCCTGCAGGGCATCCAGCGCGGCCTGCCCCGAGTGAACCTGCTCCACCACCGCCTGCGGGAACACCATCAAAAGGTTTCGGCGCGCAAGAAACGTGCTGTCAGCGTCATCGTCTACGATCAAAAAAAGTTCGGGCATTGGAAATGGGACGGACGGGGGCTCCGCGATAGACATTTCAATGAGCCCGGAGGGACGCCCGGCAAAATCAATTCGTCATTTTGCTTCCCGAAATGCCCATGGGGGTTTTTCGGGTGCAGTCCCGCGCCGTTGGCCCCATCCGTCCGGCCGCTGGGCGCGGCGGATCGGGTCAGGGTCGCGTGGGGCTTGCCGCGCGCCCCGAGCCCGCTTGAGTGGCTGGCGTGGCCAAACCCGACCCCGCTCCCCAGATCATCTTCTCTATGCTGGGCGTCTCGAAAAAAATCGAGCGTAAGCAGATCCTCCGGGACATCTCGCTCTCATTCTACTACGGCGCGAAGATCGGCGTCCTCGGGTTGAACGGCTCCGGCAAATCGTCCCTGCTGCGGATCCTGGCGGGGCGCGACACCGACATCGACGGGCGCGTGCATTTCGAGCCGGGTTATGCGGTGGGCCTGCTCGAACAAGAGCCCCAGCTTACGGCCGGGCGGACGGTGCGGGCCAGTGTGGAGGAGGGCGTGAAGCACCTGACCGACTTGACCGCGGCCTACGACGCCACCTGGGATGAGCTCAGTGCCGCCGCGACGGACCAGGAAAAGGACGCCATCGCAGTCAAGCAGGGCGAATTGCAGGAAAAAATCGACGCGCTGGGTGCGTGGGACGTTGCGCCCCAGGTGGAGATGGCGATGGATGCGCTGCGTTGTCCCGCGGGGGAGACGCTGGTCGACACCCTGTCCGGCGGGGAACGCCGCCGCGTGGCCCTGGCCCGGCTGCTTTTGCAGAAACCGGCCATCCTGTTGCTCGATGAGCCGACGAATCACCTCGACGCCGAGAGCGTGCAATGGCTCGAGCAGCATCTCGCGCGTTACGAGGGCACGGTCATCGCGGTGACGCACGACCGCTACTTTCTGGACAACGTGGCCCAGTGGATTCTCGAGCTGGACCGCGGCCACGGGATTCCGTGGAAGGGAAACTACTCGTCCTGGCTCGAGCAAAAGCAGGCCCGCCACGGGGTGGAACAGCGGACCGAGGATCGCCGGCAGAAGGCGATGGCGCGCGAGCTCGAATGGATTCGCAAGTCCGCCAAGGCGCGGCAGGCAAAATCCCAGGCCCGCATCAACGCCTACGAATCGATGCTCAAGGAAAACGTGGCGGAAAAGGAGCGGGAGTTTGAAATCCTGATTCCTCCCGGCCCACGGCTCGGCACGCTGGTGGTCGACGCCCAGAAACTGGCCAAGAGCTACGGCGAAAACGTCCTGTTCGAAAACGTGAATTTCTCGCTGCCGCCGGGCGGCATCGTCGGGGTGATCGGCCCCAATGGCGCGGGCAAGACCACGCTGTTCCGTTTGATCATCGGGGCGGAGAAGCCCGATGACGGCGTCCTGCGCGTGGGCGACACGGTCAAGATTGCGCACGTCGATCAGTCCCGCGACTCGTTGCCGGACCAGGCCACGATCTGGGAGGCGATCAGCGGCGGGGAGGAAATCATGCGCCTGCCGGGCCGGGAGCTGAACTCGCGGGCTTATTGCGCGCAGTTCGGGTTCACGGGGCCGGACCAGCAGAAAAAGGTCGGCGTCCTCTCCGGGGGCGAACGCAATCGCGTCCATCTCGCGCGGCTGCTCAAGAGCGGGGCGAACCTGATTTTGCTCGATGAGCCGACCAACGACCTCGACGTTAACCCGATTCGCGCCCTCGAGGAAGGACTGGAGAATTTCGCCGGCTGTGCGGTGGTCGTGTCGCACGATCGCTGGTTTCTCGATCGGGTCGCCAGCCATATCCTGGCCTTCGAGGGCGACAGCACGGTGCAATGGTTCAGCGGCAATTATTCGGCCTACCTGGAGGACTTCCGGCGGCGGAAGGGCCGGGACGCGGACCAGCCGCACCGGATCAAATATCGGAAGCTGGCTCGAGGATAGGGCGGCCGTCGGGCCGGCGGACCTCGGTCAACTCCTTCGGCAGGTCGAGCGACAGCAGGAGTTGCGCGGCGTCCCGGCGCATTTTTTCCGCCGCCTCGTCGCAGATGCCATGGGTGCAGCGCAGGTGAAAGCGGTTGAGCAGATATTCCTCAAAACTGACCCAGCGGCCTTTCCACTGCACGCGGCGGGTCCAGGCGCAAATGGTGATCAAGCCCTCCAGGTCGCGGACGCGGCGGAGCAGCCACCACGCGCCGGCGGCCATCAGCGCCACCGCCACGGCGATCAACGCGGTATTGAGGGATTGGATAATCTCCGCGCGGGCCACGGCGCTGGCGGAGGCGTGCGAGAGATCGGAAAACTCCTGACGTTGCAGCAGGTGGCCGAGCTGAAAAATCTCAGCGGTGAGCCGGGTGCTTTCGGCGAGGGCGATGGCGGGGACTGGCACGACGCCGGCCGGACCACGGGAGGACTGAGTGGCGCGGTCCAACTCGTCCAGCTTGGCGAGGGTGAGACGCTGCAGTTCGCCGAGCAGGGGAGCGGCGCCGGCCCGGCCCGTGAATTCGCGCTGCAGTCGCGTAAGATCTTCCTGGAGGCGCGATCGTGCGGCGGCGTAGCCCGGCTCCTCGGGACCGGCCGGCTCGAGCACGGCAGCGCGGGCGCGCGTCTCGAGGTCGGCCAGGCTGATGAGCACCTGGGCGGCGGCGGTGAGCGTGCGTTCGGCATCGAGTGTCTTGCGATTCGACCAAGCCATGCCGCGCGTGGCGAACGCCGTCAGCAGCGCCGTGCCCACCAGCAGCGCAAGACAGGGCGGCAGCACTGGCGCGCTGCCCCGTCTCG
>JBKJRG010000649.1:0-3242 GCA_046594805.1 Opitutaceae bacterium
ATTCGACAGCTGCAACGCTTCCGATGCAAAACGATCCTTGCCGTAACCGAGGCCAGGGCCGCCGATCAGGCCGGCGGCATCGGCATGCTCTCCGCCGGCCTGATCGGCGGCCCTGGCCTCGGTTACGGCAAGGACCGTTTTGCATCGGAAGCGTTGCAGCTGTCGAATCCCGCCGCCTATGCCGAAGTCAAGGCCGCGGCACCCTCGAAGTTCCTCAATCTCGAGGCTACCTCAGTCAGCGCAATCGATGGCAAGAAGCTGGCGGAGGCGAAAGACGCGGTGAAGGCCCAGAAAGCGACGCCGGCGCAGAAGGATATTGTTGCGGCCGATCAGATTGGCGACCGGAAGACCCTCAAGGCCGATGCGCTTATTCCTGCCGTCATGGCGCTGATCTACCTCGGAATACTCCTGTATTTCAAATCGATCGGCGGTTACCGCCCCGTTCACCTGGAAGGTACCACGGCTGCGGCGACCGCCGCGCCGGGCGCGGCAAGAATCTAGCAGCGAGCGTTTCGTTTCGTCATTTTCAAGGCCGCGCCGAAGAGCGCGGCCTTTTTGTTTTCCTCGTAGCTACGAGCGTGAGCGAGTGGACGAAGGCCTTTCGGCGCACGCCAAGCCTCCACTCGCTCACGCTCGCGGCTACGGCATTCTTCCCGACGCGTCCCCGGGCGGCGGCGGGGCGATGCAACGCGTGGACACGGGTCCACGCGCGCACGCGTTCCGCCACCGCCAGGGGCGAAAGTCAGGCTGCGCGTCTCATCCGCGAGGTGTTCTCCGTTGCCCGCTTCGGGAGCGTCAACGTGAGGACCCCGTGGCTGATCTCCGCCTGCATCGCGGCATAGTCGAAGCCGTGGCCGAGCCGGAGCTTCAACCGATAGTCGCGCTGGACGCCTTCCAGGTGCAGGGCGGGAAAATTGACCCGGATGAACTTCGCCTTGCGCGCCGTCACCGTGACATCCGCGCCGCGCGCCTCGATGTCGACGCCGGACGCAGCGACTCCCGGCAAGTACACGACGAGTTTCATGGCGTCACGGTGCTCCTGGCAGTCGTAGCCCGGCTGGCGGAACGCATCGAGGGAGGCGCGAGCCGGCGCGGAGGTGCGACGTGTGGCAGGGAGGGACTGACGGGTTGTCGTGTGCATGGAGGAAAGGTGCACAACGGAAGCGTTCCTCGGTCATTGGATGACCGCGGGGCTCAGAGCCTAAACGCTTTCCGTTGAACGGAAGGTCTAGTTCTGGTTGCCCGCGCCGGTTTTATTCCAAATGGAAATGGCAACCGGTCGCAGCGCGACACAACGCTGCTGCTGGCAGCCCATCGTAAAATGGGCGCCGGCGCGGCGAAGTGAGTGCTGATAGGACGCGGTCATTGAATCAGGTTCTGGACGCTGCACGTTGCAGCCGCCGTGCCAAGCACAACTTTTTTGTGACGCAGAACATTGCGCGGCGGTGTACTGGCCGCATCCTGCGGACATGGCTGCACTTGCCGACTCCACCACGACGCTCGCCGAGCTGAAAACCCGCGTGTTAGCTTTCGTCCGCGAGCGGGATTGGGAGCAGTTTCACACCCCAAAGAACCTCAGCATGGCGCTCGCCGCCGAAGCGGGCGAGTTGATGGAGCATTTCCTTTGGGCCACGCCCGAGCAATCACGCGCGGTGGCCAGCGAGCCGGTGAAGCGCGGCAAAATTGCCGATGAGCTCGCCGACGTGGTCATCTACGCCCTCGAATTCGCCAACATCACCGGTCTCGACCTCGCGTCTGCGATCGAGGCGAAAATGGCTTCGAACGCGCAAAAGTACCCGGTGGAGAAGGCCAAAGGGCGGGCGGACAAGTATACGGAGCTGTGAGGATTGTGGATCGCGGATTTCGGATTGCGGATTGGGGCCAGACAGCCGGTCGGCGAATCGATGTAGGGGCGTCGCTTGTCGACGCCCGCGCTCGCGAACGCGGAAATCGTTCCAGGGCGTCGTCAAGCGACGCCCCTACAACCGTTCCGGTTTCCGGATTGGAATCCGCAATCGCCAATCCGCAATCGAATCACCCCTTCCCGCCGTAGCTCACATAATCGTCCAAATCCAGCAGGTCGGCGAACGAACGCACGTCGTCGCGGTCGCCTGCGCCCGCTTTGATTGTTTCGGCCATCCACTCGTGGCCGCCGGCGCCGCCCGGTCCGTTTTGCTCGAGCCACTTTGACCAGGCGTAAACTTCGTAAGCGCTGCGTTTCGTGTTCGCGCGGACCCACGCTACCATCTCGGTGTCCGAGCCTCCTTTCTTGATCTCCGCCAGCATCACTTCGTGGTCGATGCCGGTGAAATCGAAGAAGTTTCGATCGAGCGGACAGTTGTAATGGTAGCCCGCGTGCTTGCCGGCGGCAAAGGCGCGGGCTTTGTCGAGCAGTCGCCCCAGATGAGCGTAGCCGCCCACGCGCACGCGCACGCTGCGTGGCGGATGCTTCGCGAGATCGGGCGAGGAATAATTGATGACGCTGAAGGGGCTCGTGGTGTTCATAGTCGAGAGTGTCGGGCGATAGCGCGCACTAACGCCTCAACGTGCCTCCGGCGCAAGCGCGAGGAGTGCAAGCCCGTGGCGGCAGACGACTGGGCGAGTTCGTCGCATCCCCCATGGGATCGGTTTTCTCCTTTGCCGGAGAAGGTATGACAAAACGCGGCTTGGGGGATTGCGGCGAGCCGGCAAAGGGTTTGTAGATTGCGCGGTTTTTTGCGCCGCAATCGCCGCCCATGAAAAGCACTCTCGTCGTTCGCAATTATTACGTCCTGCCTTGCTGCCTGCTCCTGCTGAACCTTTGCGTGGAGCTCGTCAGCTACAAGGCCAGGATGATCCAAGATGTCCTGCTCCGCACCGGCGCCATCATGGCGATGGTCCTCTTTGGCGGTTCAATCGTGGCGCTGCTGATTGCGCCGGCGTTGGGTCTGCTCGTGGACGTCATGCACCGGAGCAGCCGGCAACGCGGCCAACTCTACGAGCTGATTTTCCTGCTCCTGCTCGGCGTCGGGGTCTTCTGGCTGTACTACCGAATCTACATTCTCGGGCCTCAATCGGTACTGCCGGCAGTCTGGCACAACCCTGGCCAGTGAACGAAGAGCGGGCCGAGCTACTCCTCCGCTTGCCCCACATTTCGAGCACGACACGTGCGGTTCGTCCCGGGGGCCGTCTACGGAGGGGCGGTTTCCAACCGCCCAAGATCAGTCGGCCGATCGAACTTCGGCGGTTGGGAAACCGCCGCT
>JBKJRG010000688.1:0-6981 GCA_046594805.1 Opitutaceae bacterium
CGGCGCACGCCATGGACCGCGCGGCAGAAAAACGGTTCGCCTTCGGGAGTGAGCAGCCACCACCGGCCGGCTGCGTCCGGCGCCGCCCGAAAAAAACCCTGAACCCCGCGGGCCACCCCGGGACGAATTGCGACCGGCCGAAGCTGCAGGGTTTCGCCGGAGGGCGCCATGGGGCGCGGTTATTTATCCTTGGACCCGCCGCTTTTCTTCCCGCCGCCCCGGCCGCTGCCAACCGTGATGATCGTGCCCGCCAGCACGCCGGCGGCGAAAATCAGGAAATAGATTATCCCCGCGTAGGCATGAAACGGCGTCTTGGCCGTCGTCCCCGCGATCGGGAAGAAAAAATCGATCTCGTGCCGGTTGTGGAGACCCACGTAGAGCACCACGAAAAGGATCGCGAGAAAGGCGATGGTTTTGATGACGGCTTTGAACATGCTGGAGGAGTTGCGCGCAGCTTGCCGCACGCGGCAACGACAGCAAGGGAAACGTGGGCAGCCGCGCTCAAACAGAAAAACTGGAATCGAGGCAACCAAGGGCCAAACAAGAAACCGCCGTAATGCGAAACCCGGCCAAATCGTTTCTTATTTTCTCGTTTCCCCATTTCTTCTTTGCCTCCTCCCATTGCCTCGCCCTCAACCTCCCCCACACTTCGCCATCCCATGCCCGACCCCGCCGACCTCGATCGCGACGATTCCCTTGCTCGCTGGCGCGAAGAGTTCTATCTGCCCGCGGGAAAAATCTACCTCGACGGCAATTCGCTCGGGCTGCTGTCCCGCCGCGCCGAGGCGTCGTTGCTCCGGGTCCTCGACCAATGGCGCACGCTGGGCATCGACGGCTGGCTGCAGGCCGATCCGCCGTGGCTGACTCTCGCCGAAACGGCGGCCGCCAGGCTGGCCCCGTGCGTCGGCGCCGGGGCGGATGAGGTGTGCATCACCGGACAGACCACCGCGAACCTCCATCAGCTCCTGGCGACCTTGTTCGATCCGAGTGGCTGCGGCTTCAATACGCAGTCGGGACCCAATCACCGGCAGGATGCCGGTGCCACGCCACGCCGCGTCATTCTCGGCGACGCGCTCAACTTTGCCTCCGACCGTTACGCGCTGAAGAGTCATCTTCAATTGCGCGGCCTGGATCCGGCGAAGCACTTGCGGCTGATCCCGTCGCGCGATGGCCGGACCTTGCGGCTCGACGACACGCTCGCCGCGTTCACCGAAGACGTCCAACTCGCGGTCCTGCCCTCGGTGATTTTCACCAGTGGCCAGTTGCTCGACGTCGCCACGCTCACGCGCAAGGCCCGCGAACGCGGCATCGTGATCGGCTGGGACCTTTCGCACAGCATCGGCGCCGTGCCGCACGCGCTCGAGCGGGACGGCGTGGATTTTGCCTTTTGGTCCAATTACAAATGGCTGAACGCCGGGCCGGGGGCAGTGGGCGGACTCTATTTGAACCGCCGGCACTTTGGGCGCGCCCCCGGCCTCGCGGGCTGGTGGGGCGTCCGGCCCGAACGCCGGTTTGCCATGCCCGCCGAGCATGAACCCGCCAACGGCGCGGCCGCGCTGCAGGTGGGCACGCCTCATATCCTGTCGCTGGCACCGTTGCTCGGTTCGCTGGAATTGATGGCGGAGGCCGGCGGGGTCGAAGCGCTGCGCGTCAAATCCCTCGCGCTCACCGAATTTCTGCTCGAGCGAATCGATGCCGAGTTGCCATCGCTCGGTTTCGAGGTGGCGACGCCGCGCGGATCCCTGGCGCGCAGCGGACACGTCGCGATTGCCCACCCGGAGGCGTGGCGGATCTGCCAGGCGCTCAAGGCGGCCGGCGTGGTGCCCGATTTTCGCCAGCCCGATCTAATCCGGCTCGCGCCCTCGCCGTGGTACACCCGCTTCGCCGATTGCGGCGAGGCGATTGCCCGGTTGAAACGCATCATGGAGACACGCGCATTCGATGGGTTCCTGCCCCACCCGGCGCTGGTGCCGTAGCGGCAGCGTAGAGTTTCGACAGGATTAACAGGAACCCGGAAACAGGAGGCACAGGAGATGGAAAAACACGTCGAACTGAGGAAAAAGTCGTTGTAGAACTCAAGGCAGTCCAAAACTTGATGACCGCTCACGAAGTGCAGACCGTGCACTACCTCACTGCCACGGGCATCGAGGTTGGCTTGCTAATAAATTTCGGCACGGCCGCTCTCCAGTTCAAGCGCAAGCATCCCGACCGACACGCTCGTTACCTTCCTGTCCTTCCTGTCTCCGCCATTCCTGTGAATCCTGTCCAAAAACAAACCTCCCCCCGCACCACGATCATCGATATCTCCCGTCCGCTCTACGACGGCAGCCCGCACTGGCCGAGCGACACGCCTACCCACTTCGCGTTTTCCGCGGAAATGTCCAAGGGAGCGGTGTGCAACGTCGGCCGTCTCTCGCTCAGCGTCCACAATGGCAGTCACGCCGACGCCCCCTTTCACTACAACCCGCGCGGCCCGACCATCGACGCCCTCGCGCCCGAGCTCTTCGTGGGGCCGGCGCGGGTGATCGACGCGCGCGGACAGGCCACGTTCACCGAGAAACTTTTCACCGGTCTCACCGAGCAGGATTTTGCCGCCGCGCCGCGCATCCTGCTGCGCACCGACACGTGGACCGATCTCGCGACCTTTCCGCAGACCTGGCCGTTACACGAGCACACCCTACCCGCCTGGCTCGCCCAACGCGGCGTGAAACTGATCGGGTTGGATGTGCCGTCGGTCGACGACCTTCACAACAAGGACATGGCAATCCATCACCTGATGGACGCCGCGAACATCCTGATCCTAGAAAGCCTGGACCTGCGCGACGTCGAGGCCGGCCTCTACGAGCTCATCGCGCTGCCGCTGAAAATCCGCGGCGGCGACGGTTCGCCCGTGCGCGCGGTGTTGCGGCGGTAGCGGGACGGGGAAACGTCCTGAAAGAACGAGGGTTTTACAGCCCGCCTCGGGAGAGGCGGGACACCAAGCGCATTCGGTCAGCCGGCCGGGTCCCTGAGCCGGACGAACGCCTTTGGCCGCAGCCTCACCCTCGTCGCACGGCAAGACCGCACGCGGATGAAAAGGTGAGAGTGAAGCCTGAGGTGTTCTTGACGCCTCCTGTTGTCTCACGTCCTGAACGTCGCCCGCGTGCCTGAAAGCGGAGCGCTGAAAGCCAGAGGTAGCTGTGCGCTGACGCCGGCCCCGTCTGCTTTTATTGCCGGTAGTTAACTCCAAAGAAGAACTGGGGACTCATGATCTGCGAGGTGTTGGGGCGCCCGTAGCCAAATTGCGTCTGACGATCGGGCTCCTTCAAGGCATTCACGACGTCGAGATAGACGCTGAAGCGCCGGTTGACGTTATATAATGTCTTTAAGTCCAGCGACTGCCGACGAGGGATGTAACCGGCCCGCGATTCGTTGGCGTTGTAGCTGTTGAGGTAGGTATGCCGATAGTTCAGGTTCGCGCGCAGGTTCCAGCGTCCCCGGATATAGGAGAGACCGATGTTGGCGATAAAGGGGTTGAATCCCGCCACTCGCGGATTGGGCACCAGCGACTTGGCATCGCCGTCCCCGTAATTTCCCTTCGCTTCCATCCAAGTGGCGTTGGCGAAGCCGCCGAGTCCTTTCCAGATTCCAGGAAGGAAGGTCCATTGCTGGAGGTAACTCAGTTCGATGCCACGAATCTTGGCGGAGCCGCCATTAAATTGGGTGGTCAGGGTATAGCCGGCATACTCGCCGCCAAATCCGTTGTCCTGTCCCGAGGGCACGATCCCCCCGCTGGCGGTATAGATAAACTTCGCCAGATCCTTCTGGAAGATGCCCGCGGTGAACAATCCGGCTGGCTCGAAGTAAAACTCCGCCGAGAGATCGTAGTTTTGGGATCGTTGCGGCTCGAGGCCCGGATTACTCGTCGAAAGCGTTTGGTTGTCGGCGTCGGCACTCGTCTGTGGAATCAGCTGGCCGATATTGGGTCGCCCGATGTTTTCGGAGTAACTTGCGCGCGCCAGGACGCTGCGGTTGAACCGATACTTCAGGTGCATGCCCGGAAAAACTCCGCGGGACTCACCCGTTCGCTGCACCCGGCGGCCATATTCCTCCACCGTCCGACGGCGGATCTCCGCATCCGTGAGCGCGCCCACCCATGCCGCGCGGCGGGCTCGCTCGACGGGAGTCACGACCTGCAGACTCCCTTCCCCTTCGGTTTCGGTCTCCTCGATGCGCACGCCTCCCAGAATGCCCAGCTTGCCGAGTTCAACGTTCCCCATGAGATACGCCGCCCGGACCTGCTCCACGAACTGCTGGTGGCCTAACAAATCGTCCCGGACGTCATTCGCGAGCTGTCGCTGCCAGTAAGCAGGGTTGGCGGCAATCAGCGGGTCGAGATTGTGCACTCGCCCGTCCGCCTGCATCGCGGGAAACGGGAAGGAACCGTAGCGCTGGAGGTTCGTGCCTGGCAGGGTGGGATTCTCCAGGCCGAACTGCGCAAGATTGTCGTCGTTGGCGCCTCCGCGTGCGGAATTGGGACCCATCGCGCCATCCGGTCCGACATACGCCGTGCGGTACGGGCTATTCTGGAGGTCGCGCGTTTGCTCGCGAAAACGCAGACCCGTTTTCACATAGCTTGGCCAAGTGGTCGCGAAGCGTTGTTTGTAGTTGATGGCGGCCCCCTGATATCTGTCCCAGCCCGTCCGCCGGGTGCTGGTATAGGCATTCTGGCTGTAGTTGGAAAGATCCGTCCAGGCGGGCCCCGCGGTTTGCGTCACCGTCGGTGCAAAGCGGTCATCCTTCCGGATCGTAAAGCCGACATTGCGCAGCGTGTAGGTGAAGGTGTTGTTGCCCGGATAATCTGATTTCGACTGCGACGAGTAGACATCGTAATCCAAATCGATCGACGGGTAGTGGTGCACCGCGCCGAAGTTCGCCGTCTTGGTGGTGCCCAGTTTGTATTCAACCACCGCGGCAATCGCCACCAGACTCACGTTGATCGGCCTCACCGCCGTCTCGTAATCGGTATAGCCGGGCACGATGCCGCCGGTGCCTGTCAGGTTGCCCGCCGCATCGCGCGTTGCCACCACTTGGTTGGTCTGCCACTGGACCTGCCGGCGATCCGAATGCTCGACATGCTTGTGGAGCTGAAAATTCGCGAACAGGCGGACCTGGTCGCCAAGTTTGTAATCCAGTTTCAGACCGGCGCCGGACCGCGTGCGTACCGTCACCACATCTTGGATGCGATGCGTGTACTGATAAGCCGGCCCGGTCACGCCCGGGGGCAGGAGTTCATGCCCCTGCACGCTCAGGTCGAAGATGGACCCGTGGGGTCGGTAGCCGAGGTTGAGGCTGACGCCGAGTTTGCCGCGAAACACTTCGGAGTATGACACGGAAGCATTCGGCTGGGGCTTGTCGCGCGGATCCTGCGCCCGCCAGATGGCGCCGACCGAGGCGCGAATCCGCCGCTCCTGAGGTCCATCGAACGCGCTTTTGGTGACGAGATTCACCACGCCGCCGATAGAATCTGCGTCCATGTCGGGCGTCGGCGATTTGGTTACTTCAACGCGCTCGATGGAGTCGGAGCTGACCGTGGTAAACTGAAACTCCCGGGTCGCGCCCGCGGAGCCTGCGTCCGCCAGCCGGTTTCCGTCCTGGGTGATCGAACTCAGGTTCTGATGGAGACCCCGGATTCGGAGGTAGCGGATATCGCCTCCGACCGACTCGCCTTCGACCCCCGGCAGTCGCATGGCCAAATCCGCCGGGTTGCCCGCCAGTCCGCCGAAAGCGTCGGCCGAGACTACATTTTTCACGCCGTCGGATTGGCGCTGCAGGGTTATCGCCTTGGCGTTACCCTCCCGCTCGCTCTCCACCACGAAGCTGCCCATGAGGTAAATATCGGACGTCAGTCCAGCGTTCCGGGTCGTGATGCCTTCGGAGACGGTGACCGGAACCTCTGCCGGGTTCAGCCCGGTGTAGCTGACAATCAAAACGGCGTTACCGTTGGGAACGCTGCCGAGCCGGTACGAACCGGAGCTGTCGGTGGCGACGTCGCGCGTGGTTCCCTTCAGTGCGACGCGAGCACCCTCGAGCGGCACGCCGGTGGCGGAGTTCGTGACGGTGCCGACGATGGTTCCCTCCGCGAAAAGTGGGCTCGTGAACAAGGGGAGGAAAAGGAACAGCCAAACCGAATATTCTGGCGCACCGACGCACCGTAACGGCGAGGCAATAGTGAATAGGAAGGGGGATGGATCTGGGGAATGCTCGGGATGAGTTTATTTCGCGAAGGGGATTGCTCGGCGCCGCCGATAGTTATTTCACCGGCAGTATTGGCTCGCAAACGCACGCGTACCCGCGCGCTTTGGCCGGCGCAATGGATAATTTGTCCGTACTTACAGGCCAAGAGTCTGTCGGACTTAGCTCGTTCAATGGCATACGCCATTGGCACACGGGCGCATCTGCCTGTTGGCGGTGGAATCCGGCTCCCAAGGAGCGGCGGTTTCCCAACCGCCGAAAATCAGAGCGATCACCCTTCGACCCCTTTTCGGAATCCATTTGGGCGCTTGGGAAAGCGCCCCTCCGTACTAACCCGTCAGCAACGAAGCCGTCGGTTGCTGCGGAGGTCCTGGCACGGAGCCGTCGAGCCGAAAAAAATGCTCCGAGGCCGGAGCAAGTGCCCCGGTCTCGGAACTTTGGGCACCAGCCCGGCGGACTACTTGGTCACGTCTGTCTTGAGAACAATCTTGTTCTCGACCGACTTGACCCCCGGCACGGCCTTCGCGAGCATTTCGGCGTGGTCTTTTTCCACTTGGGTGCCGACCCAACCGCTGAGTTGGACTGTGCCCTTGAAGGTATCGACCTTCACTTCGACGGCTTTGACGACGGGGTCCTTGGCAAAGGAGGTCTTCACTTTTGCAGTGATGGCCGAGTCGTCGATACTCTGGCCGGCGGTCTTGCCGTCGTCGCGCGAGCAGCCGGCGTTAAAGAGGAGTGCTGCAGCAA